>CAYVJM010000044.1:0-12956 GCA_964451695.1 uncultured Lentisphaerales bacterium
TCGAGGACGGCATCGTCCGCGCCTTCGAGTCGGCTTCGGCGGACTTCGCGCCGGAGGCCGAAAACCGCGTCGTGATCCTCTCCGACGGCATCGCCAACCTCGGCAGCGCGAACGCGGAGGAGATTCTTGCCAAGGTCGCCGCGAACCGCGACCGCGGCATCAACTGCTCCGTGATCGGCGTCGGACGCAGCACGTACAACGACGCGCTGCTCGAGGCGATGGCCAACCGAGGAAACGGGCAGTACCGCTTCCTCGATTCCGAGGCCTCCATCCACGAGAGTTTCGTCGCGGATCTCCAGAACTCGTTCAACACGATCGCGGCGGATGTGAAGATCCAGGTTGAATGGAATTCGGCCGCGGTCCAGGCGTACCGCTCGCACGGCTACGACAGCCGCGCGCTCAAGGACGAGCAGTTCCGCGACGATTCGGTGGACGCCGGCGAAGTGGGGTCGGGGCAGGGCGTGACGGTGGTGTACGAGATGCAGCTCGCGGAGGGCCTGAAGCCCGCCGCGACGCTCGGGACCGTGCGCATTCGCTACCGGCGCATCGACACCGGCGCCGTGGAGGAGATCGAGGCGCCCATCGCGGCGGAGGCGGTGATGCGCGACTTTGCCGGCACGCGTCCGCAGTTCCGGCTGGCGTGCGCCGTGGCGGAGTTCGCCACCGCGCTCAAACACGTGCTGCCCGCCGCCCAGGCGAATGCGCTCCAGCGCGTCGCCCAGGAAGCGGATCGCGCGGCGGCCGAACTCAACTACTACGCGCCGGCCCGCGGCTTCGCGGACGCCGTGCGTAAGCTGATGGGGATTGGTTTGTGAACAAGAGGCAGGTCGGACAAGTCAGACAGGTCTGACCCGTCCGACTGATTCTCGAAAGCAAATGGAGTGAGCCGGGGTTCCCGGCAAGGAGCATGAAATGAAGGCATTCAAGCAGATCATCGCAGGTTTAGTGGCCTTGGCTCTGGGCGTCGCCGCGGGTGCCGAGGCCGCCACGACGGTGTCCGACCTGCACCTCGCAGGCGAAGTCAAGGACGGCATGCTCCACGCGCGCCTGGCGTTCCGCATCGAGAACGCGCGGCCCGGCAGCTCGGTGCCCGTCCTCGGCGCCAACGCGGCCATCGTCTCCCAGACCCTCCCCGCCGGCATGAAACTGCTGCCGCCGGCCGCGGACGGCCTCTACCGGATCGCGGCGGAGCCGACGTTATGGGGCGGTGGACGCTCCGGCCGCGTCGAGCTGGCGTTCACGACGGCGAAAGGCGAGGGCGCGACGCTCGACCTGCCCGCGTCACCCGTCCGGACTTTCGAGATCCACGTCAACCCGCAGGAGTGGGACGTCTCGGTCGAAGACGCCGGCAACCTCGAGGCCACCCAGACCGATGGCCCGCCGCCCGAGCGCGTCGTCAAGGGCAACCTGCCCGCCAACCGCCCGGCCGCGATCCGCTGGCGCTCGGCGGCGACCCGCTTCCAGAGCGCCGAGGCCGTCGTCTCCTGCCGCGCCGAGACGACCTCGCTCGTCTCCCCCGGCGTCATCCGCCACACATCCGTCTTCACCTTCAAGATCACGCAGGGCGTGGTGCGCGAATACGCCTTCCGCGTGCCGAAGCATGTGAACATCGTGCGCACGGACACCGACTTCGGCCTGCTCAAGCAGAGTCTCGCGGACTCCGCCGATCCCGCCTACGCGACGCTGACGCTGACGCCGCAGGTCGAGAGCGCCGGCGCGACGGTCACGCTCGTGTACGAGGACGCGCTGCCGGCGTTTCCCTGCAAGACCGCGATCGAGCCGATCGCGCCGCTGGGCGTGCTGCGCACCGACGGCGCGCTCCATGTGGCGCCCACGGGCGCCATCCGCATCCAGCCTGGCGCGATGACGAACCTGCTGCAGACGGACGCCCAGGCGTCGGGTCCCGCGCCGCGCGCGGAGTCGGCGAAGGGCGAAGCGGCCCCCGCCGCGCCGCCCAAGGGCGTCTCCTACCGCTACACGACCACGCCGTGCTCGCTCGAAGTCGGTCTCGAAGACATCGTCACGGCGATCCACTGCGAGAACACGGTCGTCCTCCGCGTCGAAGATGCCCTTGCCTCCGTCGAGGCTTCGCTGCAGCTCGATCTGCGCGACGCGCCCGCGGACAAGATCGTCGTGGCGATCGACAAGGCCGAGGGCTGGACGTTCACCTCGGCGACGGGTCGCGACGTCGCCGATGGCGACATCGAGCAGCGCAAGGGCGAAGGCGGCGCGCTGACGGTGACGATTCCATTCCGCACGCCCGTCTCCGGCATGATGAAGGTCGCGCTGAAGATGGAGCGCAAGATCGACACCGCCACGCCCGGCCGGATCGTCGTGCCCGAAATCGCCGTGCAGGACGCCGTCGTGCAGAACGGCTACGTCGTCGCCTCCGCCTCCCAGGGCATCCAGCTCGCGGCCGAAGGCGCGACGAACCTCTCCGAGATCCACGCCGCCTCGACGCCGCTGAACGTCGCGGGCGCGCAACTCGCGTTCCGCTTCCGCGGCGCCGAGTGGTCCGCGTCCGTCGGCTACACGCGGGCGAAGACGGCGATCCACTCGGAACTCTTCCACCTCGTCTCGCCTGGCGACGGCATGCTGTACGCCTCGGCCGCAGCGACGTACCACATCAGCGGCGCGCCTGCGGACACCTTCGTATTCAAAGTTCCCGCGCACTTGAAGCAGGTGGACGTCACGTGCGCCGACCTGGACGCCTGGTCGCGCGACGGCGACACGCTCACCGTGAAGCTCGCGCGGCGCATTCTCGGGGACTGGACGCTCCTCGTCTCCTACGAACAGCAGCTCGACTACCACGGCGGCGAACTCGCGATCGGCGAGATCGAAACCGTCGGCACGCAAAGCGAAATGGGCTACATCGTCCTCGCCGGCCCCGCATCCCTCCGGGCGGAGGAGGCGGCGGCGCTTCCGCCGACGATGATCCGCATCGGCAAGGACGAGATTCCCGAAGGTTACGCCGCCTCGCTCCTCTCGCCCGTAACGGCGGCCTGGAAGTACATGCGGGCGCCGCACACGGCCCGCGTCGCGCTTACGCCGCTCGCGACGGAGGGAAGCATCGGGCAGGTCGTCGACTTCCTCTCCATCGAATCGAACATCACCCGCGATGGCGCGAGCGTCACGAAGGCGCGCTATTCGGTGAAGAACGCCCGCGGCCAGTACCTCGTGCTCAAGCTGCCTGCGGGGGCCAAGCTCTGGAGCGTCAACCAAGTGCGCGAAGACGGCAGCATTGCGGCCATCCCTTCGCAGTTCGACGGCGGATTGCTGCTCGTTCCCGTCGAGCGTCCGCGCGACCCGAATACCGCCTCCACCGTCGAGGTCCAGTACGCCGTGGACAACTCCGCCTCGCCTTCGCGGCAGCGTCTCGAGGCACCGACGCTCGTCGACGCGCCGGCGACGTTCGCCGAATGGCGTCTGACGGCCGGGGACATGCTCGCGGTGCGTCGCGCCTCCGGCAACCTCTCCGCTGATCCGAACGGCGACGGCCGCCGCTTCACGCGCACCTCGATTCTGCCCGGCGACGCGCCGCTCGCGCTGACGTTCTCGGTCTGCCCGTCCTGGATGGCGCAGATAGACCTCCCTGCCGCAATTCTCTGCGCCGTCTTGCTGGCGGCCTTCGCGATCCTCTTCGGTCTGCGTCGCGGCCGCCTCTGGCTCGCTTGCGCGCTCGTCGCCGCCGCCGGACTGGCGGCAAGCCTCGGGCTCGCGAGCGAAATGGAATTGGGCATGTTTGGGATCGGCGGGCTGCTGTTCCTGTTCGGCTGCGGCGTCCTGCGCGTGCTGATCCGCGTCCTGATCCGGGTGGTTCGTCGCGAACGTCCCGCGGCCGCGCCTTCCGGCGTGGAGCCGCCGCCTCTTGTCGCCGATGCGCCGGCGGCGCCCGAATCGCCCCGAGAAGGTTCGGCGCGGATCGGGCTTGCGTTTGCGACGGCGCTGTTCGCCGGCGCGGCGGCGCTGGCGCTTCCGGCCGCGCTCGACTACCGCGGCGCGCTTCACAGCAGCGGCGCGCTCGTCAACGTGTGGCGCGACGACATCGCCGTCGAAGTCGTGCCGCCGGAGAAGGATCTGCGCGAGGGCGCCACGATGCGCGTCGTGCGCGAAATCGACTGCACAATCGACCAGCCGGGCGTCTACGCCTATCCGAAGTTCTCGGACGGGACGAAGGAGGATGCCGTGATCTTGGACGCCAAGATGCCCGACGGCGTGCGTCTGGGCTATGCCCGCATCGTCGAGGTGGAGGGTGGGGGCGTCCGCGTGGTCGCCGATCTCGTCCCGCTGCCTGATGGCGAGCTGGGGTTCTTCGTCGAGAAGCCCGGACGCTACGTGCTGCGGTTTGCCACCGGCTCTGCGAAGCCGGGCGACCGGCTTCGGACGAAGACCTTCGGGGCCGTGAAGTCCGCCGTCTCCATCGCGATGCCCAAGGGCGAGCTAGAGGCGTCGCCCGTGCGCCTCTACGGCGAGACCGCTTCGGTTCGCGAAGACGGCGCGCAGGTGTTCGCCGGCCATCTCGCGGCGGGCGAAGACGCGCTCGAAATCCGGATCGCGCCGCGGCGGCGCGATCTGGAGAAGGAGGCGGTCGTCATGTCGGCAGACGTCGCGACGCTGGCGGCCATCCGTTCGGGCGTCGTGGACGTGACGACGTTCATCCGCTACCGCGTGCTGCAGGGCGTGGTGCGCCAGGCGCGCATCCGCGTTCCCGATGCGCTCCACGTCGTGGACGTCGCGGGGGACGCCGGCGAGTGGCGCTTCGACCCTGCCACGCGCATCCTGTCGGTGGCCGTGAAGACGGCGGCGACGGAGGGCTTCGCGCTCGCCGTGCGCTGCAACGCCGTCGCGAAGAACTTCCCGTACGAATGCAAGCTTGCCGTGCCCGAGGCGCTCGACGTCACGCGGCAGAACGGCCGACTCGGCGTCGCCGCCGCGGATGCCGTGCTCCTCTCGCTCGCGGACCACGCCGGGTGCAGCGTCATGCGCAACGAGGACTTCGGGGCCGTCTCGCCGCCGTGGCAGGGTGCTGCGGAGCAGCGGCCCGAGCCGGTGCGCCGTGCGTTCCGCTACGACGAGGCGCAGAAGGTGTCCGTGACGCTCGCCGCGGATCTCGTCAAGCCCGAGCTGCGCTCGACACTCAACCTCGCGCTCTCCGTGGGCGACGAGCGCTACACGGCCAGCGGGCAGCTCGAGCTGTCCGTGGCCAAGGCCGGCGTCTTCTCGGTCGTCCTCGACGTGCCTGCGGACTACCTCATCGAGACGATCACCGGGGACAAGGTGGTGAGCTGGGACGACCGGCGCAAGGGCGGTGGCGGCGTGGAGGTGATGTTCGGCGGCGCCTTCGAGGGCGTCTGCCCGATCTACGTCGTGCTCGCGAAGCCGCAACGCGGCGTCGAGGCCAACATTGCCGTTCCGCGCATCGCGGTGAAGGGCGCGACCCGGCAGACGGGGCGCATCACGGTCGCGGCGGAGCGCGGCGTCAAGCTCGCGCTCGACGCGCACGAGGGCGTCGTGGCGGCGCGCGCCGACGACGGCCCGGCGGCGGCGAAGCACGCCGTCGTGCTGGACATCCTGCGCGCCGACTGGTCGGCCGCGCTCCGCACGCAGGTGCTCGACCCCGTCGTGAAGCCCGACGTCCTGCATGGCGTCTCGATTGCCGAGGGGATGCTGCAGCACCGCGTCCATCTGCGCTGCAAGATCGAGAACGCCGGCGTCAAGCAGTTCCGCGTCGTCGTGCCGGCGAAGGGAGCGTCCCTGACGGTTTCCGGGCGCCACATCGCGCGCGTCGCTCCGGAGGGGGAGCCGGCGGCGGATGGTTCGCAGGTCTGGCTGATCGAGCTCCAGGGCAAGGTGGACGGCGAGTACGCCGCCACGTGCTTCTACCAGGAGCCGTGCGACTCGGCGGCGCCCGTCGCGGTGCGCCCGCTGCGCGTCGTGGCGTCATCGCGCCAGACGGGCTGGCTCGTCGTCTCCGGCGACGGGCGCATCAAGGTGGACGCCGAGTTCTCGTCGTCGGCGATGCGGCCCGAGGACGCCCGGACGATCCCCGACGCCTTTGGCGCGGGCGATCTCTCCGGCGCGCTCAAGTGCTGGAAGGTGCTCGACGCGACTGCGGCCGTCACGCTCACGGTTACCCGTCACGCCGCCGCCGAGGTGCTGCCCGCCACGGTCGAGAGCGTGAACCAGACGACCGTGCTCTCGATCGGCGGCCGTGCGCTGACGCAGACGGATCTGAACTTCTCGGTCGGCCGGCTTCGTTTCCTGCGCTTCCTGCTGCCGGACGCCTCGGCGGATCTTTGGACCGCGCAGGTCAACGGCGCATCCGTCGCGGTCTCGAAGGAGGCCGGGGGCGACGCGCTCTGCATCCCGCTCGACGCCGTGCCGGAGGGCGACGTCGCGGCCGTGTCCTTCGTGTGGGCCTCGCAGCCGGCCAAGTCGTTCGGCGGGCGGATGGCGCTGGCCTCCCCGCGCTTCCCGGACCTGCCGCTGCGCAACATCGCCTGGACGCTCTTCGCGCCCGAGGGGTGGCGCTACGCGCTCGAAAACGAGGATTTCGACGAGGCGGAGGCGGCGAGCGAAGGCGGCGGATGGCTCTTTGACGCGAACCTCTACCAGTCGCGCAACAAGGCGCGCAGCAGCGTGCAGCTCTCGCAGGCGAAGGTGAGCTTCGAGCAGGTCGGGCAGATGCTGGACGTCGGCCAGCGCGGCAAGGCGCAGCGTGCGCTCAAGCAGGCAATCGAGCTGTCGCAAGCAGACGCGAGCCTCAACGAGGACGCGCGCGTGCAGTTCGAGAACGTCGCCGTGCAGAACGCGAACATCGGATTCATCAACCGCCGCGGAGCGCTGCGCACGTACAACAACATCTTCGAGATCGACGCCGCGGGCCAGCAGCAGGCGGTGCCGCTCAACGGCGGCGACTTCAGCCGCGCGTTCGCGCAGCAGGTCGAGGAGCAGCTCAGCGCCCGGGACCGCCAGGCCCTGCAGATGGTCTCCACGAAGATCGTAGGCCAGCAGGCGGCCGTCGAAGAGGCGCCCGCGGCGATCGCCGTGACGATGCCGGAGCACGGTCGCGCGATGCGTTTCACGCGCGCGCTGCAGACGCAGCTCGGCGGCGGCATGGCGCTGGAGATCTCCGCGCACCGCAGCCTCGGCGCCTGGCTGGGCCTCGGCGGCAATGCGCTTCAGACCGCGCTGGCCTGCCTCGCTGCCGTGCCGGTTCTGTGGATCGCGCTTCTCTTCGCTCTCGGCCCCCGCCGCGCGCGGTAGCCGTCGTGGTCGTCAGCGCGGGGCGCGGGAATTACAGACTCAACCCGAACCGGGCGTAGGCGTCGCGCATCTGCTCCGGGGCGAGTTCCCGCGCCGTCACGCCCGCAGCGGTGAATTCCTTGTAGACGTTGCCGTCGAGTGTGATCCGCCCCTCGGCCGTTTTCAATGAGAACATCTCCCGCTTGTTGAAGGGAGAGTCGGGATGCCGTTCGCAGTAGAAGTTGGGCGCGATGAAGTCCACGATCAACTGGGGTTCCTCGGTGAAGGAATAGAAATCGCGCCAGGCGCCCTTGTGAAAATCCATCAGCACCCAGCCTAGGAACGGCTCCTTGCGAAACGCGTAGTTCTCGCCGAACCGGGGCTGCTCTTCATGCTCCAGCAGTCTCACCGGCTCGCGCGGGCAGCTTTGGCCGATCCCCACGTCGCACACCCAGGTCTCGTCCCCCGCGTCGACGAGAAGCACCCGGTGGCGGCGCATGGGGAGGGAGGTTTCGCCCCGTAGGAAGCGCGCGGCCACGTGCGTCACGCCGTAGCCCAGCTCCTTCAGCAGGGCGCCGAAACCGCCGTTGAGCTCGAAGCAAAGTCCGCCTCGGCGACGCGCGACGATTTTGTCGAACAAGGCGTCGGGATCCAGAGACGTCGGCACGCCTTGGATCATGTCCAGGTTCTCGTAGGGCACGGTCGTGCAGTGGGCGTACTGGAGCTTCCGCAGCAACGCGGCGTCCGGAACGATTTCCCGGGGCCGTTCCAGCCCGATCCGTTCAAGGTAATCCGTAACATTCATTCGTTGATCGATTCCTGTGTTTTCCCAACGCCGTTCATCTGTCGCCTGCCTGGATGGCGCCGTCAATTCCTGGGCCCCGGGTCCGCCTGCAGATCGTAGAGCGTGACGTCGCGCGTCGGAGGCGGTTTGCCTGCGGAAGCGCGCCCCCGGTCGCCCGGGGCGAAGACGTCCCCGCCATCGCCGACGATGTCGTCCATCTCGGCGCCGACGGCTTCGGGATCTTCGCCGGACTCGATGCGGCGCATCGCGTCGCGGATGTCGCGGTTGAAGTTGAGGCCGCTCGCCTCGGTGAACTCGCGCATCAGCGCGGCCGCTCGCCGCGGGTCGTCGCCATCCGCCGCGTCCAGGTTCTGGCCGAAGCGCGCGACCGCGTCCTGGACCTTCGCCTCGTCGACGGGCGCGTCGCCCAGCTCGTCCGAGGCGTCGCCTGCGCGGACCGCGGCGAACGCCGAGACTTGTCGGGAGAGCGTTTCGCCGCAATGCGGGCATGCGGGCAGGGTCTGGACATCGACACGCCGCGAGAAGAAGTTGAGCAGCATGTTGCAGCGGGCGCAGTGGAACTCGTAGATCGGCATCGGATTCTCCTTTATCGGGCTGCCACGGGATGCGCGTCGATGCGCGGTTCGGCGGCGAGCAGGGCACGGGTGCTGGGGTGGGTCGGGGCGGCGAGAATGTCGGCGGCGGGGCCTTCCTCGACGATCTCGCCTCCGGCCATGACGGCGATGCGGTGCGCCATGCGGCGGACGACCCCGATGTCGTGCGTGATGAACAGATACGCGGGGCGCAGCTCCCGCTGAAGATCGGCCAGGAGGTTGAGGACTTGAGCTTGCACCGACACGTCGAGCGCGCTCACCGGCTCGTCGCAGAGGATGATGCGCGGCTTGAGCGCGATGGCGCGCGCGATGCTGATGCGTTGGCGCTGTCCTCCGGAGAATTCGTGCGGGTATCGGAAGGCCGCTTCGGGCGGCATGCCGACTTGCGCCAGCAGCCGTTGCGCCTCGGCGACGCGGTCGCGGCGCTTGACAAGCCCGTGGACAACGGCGGCCTCGGTGACGATGTCCGCGATCGTCATGCGCGGGTTGAGCGAGGAGTACGGATCCTGGAAGACCATCTGGATGTCACGGCGCATGGCGAACGGACGCCGCGCGGGCACGGCGGCGCCGTCGAGAAGGATTTCGCCGGCAGTGGGCGGTTCGAGCCCGACGAGCATCCGCGCCAGCGTCGTCTTGCCGCAGCCCGATTCGCCGACGATCGCGAGCGTCTCGCCGGCGCGCAGCCGCAGCGAGACGCCGTTCACTGCATGGACGCCCTTGAAGCGCTTGTGGAGGCCGCGCGCTTCGAGGATCGGCGCGTCGCCGTCGCGGACGGCGACGGTGGAGGGTTCAGGGTTCAGGGTTCGGGGTTCAGGTCGTGAGTGTGTGGGGATGTGGGTGTGTGCGTGGGGGAGTCCGTTGTCGCGAGCTTTGTCGATCCCAAATTGGTCGTGTGTGGAAATGTGCGAGGAAAGTCTGACTTCTGCGGGTTTGCCTGTCGCCCAGACGGGGCAGCGCGCGGCGTGGCTCTCGGTGCCGACGTCGGCGAGGGCGGGATGCGCGGCGGCGCAGGCCGGGACGGCGAAGGCGCAGCGCGGGTGGAAGCGGCAGCCCGCGGGGAAGGCGAGGGGCGAGGGCACGGAGCCGGGGATGGCGGCCAGCGGTTCGCCGGGGCGGCCGTTGGCGGGCATCGCGTCGAGCAGCGCCTGCGTGTAGGGGTGGCGCGGATCGCGGAACACCTCCGCCACGCGGCCGGTCTCCACGATCTCCCCCGCGTACATCACGGCGACGCGGGAGCACGTGTTCCAGACGACGCCCATGTTGTGGGTGATGAGCAGGAGGGCGGTTTCGTCGCCCTTGGCCTTGCGCATCAGCTCGAGCACCTGCGCCTGGACCGTCGCGTCGAGCGCGGTCGTCGGCTCGTCCGCGACGACCAGCTTGGGGTTCGTCATCAGCACCGAGGCGATCATGACGCGCTGCTGCTGTCCGCCGGAAAGTCGGAACGGGTATTCGCCCAGGCATCGCGCGGGATCCTCGATGCCGGCCTTCGCGAGCCAGTCGGCGGCGCGAGCGAGCGCGTCGCGGCGCGCCATCGGACGGTGCAGGCGGATCGCTTCGACGAGCTGGTCGCCGATCTTGTGGAGCGGCGAGAGCGCCGTCATGGGATCTTGGAAGACCATGCCGACGGACGCGCCGCGGATCGCCCGCAGCTCGGCGAGCGGGAGCGTCGCGATGTTCCGCTCCTCGAAGGCGATCGTTCCGGAGGCGATGCGGCCCGGAGGATTCGGCACGAGGCGCAGGACGCTCATCGCCGTGACGGACTTGCCGCAGCCCGACTCGCCCACGAGCCCGAGCGTCTCGCCGGCGTCCAGGTGCAGCGACACGCCGTCGACGGCGTGGACCACGCCTTCCGGCGTGTCGAAGACGACGTGCAGATCGCGGATGTCGAGAACGGGGGTCATGGGAGTGCGGGGGTAGGGGCGAAAAATCTTACGCCCTGGCTTATGACAATTTCGAATAGGGGCGCGGGTCGAGGGCGTCGCGGAGGCCTTCCCCGATGAAGACGCCGAGGAGCATGACGGTGAAGAGGGCCATGGAGGGATACAGGATGAGCCACCAGGCCGAGCGGAACTCCTGCGCCTGGTTGAGCAGCTCGCCCCAGCTCGCGGAGCCCGACGGCAGGCCGAAGCCGAGGTAGTCGAGCACGGCCAGCGAGCCGACCGCCCCGACGAGCGCGAAGGGCAGCAGCGTGATGATCGGCGTGAGCGCGTTGGGCAGGACGTGGCGGAAGATGATGCGCGCGCTGGAGAGACCCTGGCAGCGGGCGGCGTCCACGAACGCGCGCGTGCGCAGCCGCAGGAACTCCGCGCGGACGTACGCCGCCGCGCCGATCCAGTTGAAGGCGGCGTAGCAGACGAGCAGGAGTCCGAAGCTGCGCCCGAGCGTGTTGCCGAGCAGGATCATCACGTACAGGAACGGCAGCGCCGCCCAGATTTCCGTGAAACGCTGGCCCGCGATGTCCACCCAGCCGGCGAAGTAGCCTTGCACGGCGCCGGCGATCGCGCCTAGCAGCAGCGTCGCGGCCACCAGTGCGATGCCGAAGGTCAGCGATGTGCGCATCGCGTAGAACAGGCGCGCGAAGACGTCGCGCCCGGAGGAGTCGAATCCCATCGGATGGCCCGGCACGGGGCGGAACGGCCACGTCACGGCTTCGAACGCGACGCGCACCGTCGCGACGGGCCCGTTCGCCGCCGCCCCGTACACCGGCACGGGGACGACCCAGTCGCCGCCGTGCGCGGCGGTCGCGGCGGCGAGGACGTTCGAGACATCGGCCTTCGACAGACTCTGCCACGCGGCAATCGCATCGGCGGCGCGGGCGGGCGGAACGCGCAGACGGGCCGGCTTGACGTGCTCGGGGCTGCGCAGGATGGCTCGGACGCTGGCTGGCGGCGTCGGGCGCGGGGCGAAGGGGGCGAGCGAGATCGTTCCGGCGTCGAACGGCAGGTCGACGGCGGATGCGGCCTCGTTGCGAAGCCGCGCGGCGACGCCCTCCTGGAAGGCGGGGGCATTGTGCAGGAGGGTGGGCAGCGCGGCGAGGGCGGCGGCGAAATGATTGGTGTCGCCGAAGGCGTGGAGGATGGCGAAATCGGGCGCAAGCTGCACGGCGGCGGCGTGGGAGACGGGCGCGAGGTCGAGGGCGAGGCGGCGGTGGGCCTCGACGTCGGAAGCGGAGAACGTCTGATGGACGCCGGAGCGGAACGGCGCGAGGAGGACGCCGTCGACGCGCTCGGCGTGCTCGACGAGAAAACCGCGCCAGTCGGTCAGGCGCGTATGGACGCCGTTGCCGAGGAGGGCGTCCTGGGTGTATTCCCGAAAGACGGGGAAGAACGTGCGGCCGCCGATGCGCAGGAGCAGCGGCTTGTCGTTGCAGAGCAGTTCCGCGCCGAGGCTCAGCGTGTAGAGGCCCGCCAGGATCCAGAGCGAGGCGAAGGCGCGCCGGTGCGCGCGGAAGCGCGCCCAGGCCTGGCCGGATCGTCGGGAGAAGCGCGGGGCTGGAGCAGGTTCGGTCATCGGGAGAAGGCGTTTGACGTGGCGGGTCTCAGGTTTTCCGGGCGCTCGGCCGGCGCGGTATCGCCGCCGACGTTCGCGAGCGCCTCCGAGCTACGGAGCTGGGGGTTTCGCGGCGGCGTCGGCGCTTTTGTCGGCGGGGTTGGGATTCGTGATCGTCACGCTGACGTCGGGGATTCCCTTTTGATCGAGTTGGTTCTTGAACCAGGCCGAAGCGAAGGCCGATGACGCGAAGAGCAGGGTGATCGCCGCCGTGGCGGACGCAACGTGTGTCTTCATAGAATCTCCTGGCTGCTCGAATCCTTGTTTTCTTACTTCTCCGCATTCTGGCATTTCCGGCCCGGCGGGTCAAGGACTTGAACGGACTCGGTCGGTCTCCGGGGCGTGCCGCGAAGCGAGGTAGGGCGACGCCGTCCCGGCTAGCCGCTGTCGACGAGTCGGCTTCGCCTCCCGGTGCGCCGACGTCTTTGCCGTCCGCCTCGCACGCGGGCGGAGTACCCCCGCCGGGGGCGTTGTGCGCGGAGCCTCGCTCTCCTGTAGCCGGCTTCGGTGAGGCCGGATCGAACCGCGGGTGGCGACCCCGGCACCAGCGGCGGCAAGGGATTGCCGCCATCCAATGCCGTGCGCCCCAGCAATGGCACACCGTGCGCGGCCATCGGCTTTCGCAGAAAAGCGAGCTGCTGAGACCCGCAGGCCCCGTTGGACCTTTTCGCATGCTTCGTGTCGCTGCGGCGTTCCCGCCGCAGACCGCACGCGGCGAGGCGCCGCGTCCACTCCCTCATGCATATACCGGGGTCTGGGGCAGA
>CAYVJM010000045.1:0-12858 GCA_964451695.1 uncultured Lentisphaerales bacterium
AACGCGTCTACGTGCTCAGCTACAAGCGGGCGAAGGACGACGAGGCGTGGATGGACCAGTGCCGCGCCGAACTCGTCAAGCTCCAGCAGGGCGACCCCGAGAATCGCGCGCTGTGGAAGGAGTTCATCCGCCTCTCCCTCGTCGAATTCGAGCGCGTCTATGCGCGCCTCGGCGTGCGCTTCGACCTCGTCCGCGGCGAGAGCTTCTACCAGGACGCGCTGGCCGACGTCGTGGGCCGGCTCGAGGCGGCGGGTCTGGCGAAGGAAAGCGAAGGCGCGACGATCGTCGACCTCTCCGCCGAGGACCTCGGCGTGTGCATCGTGCGCAAGCGCGACGGCGGGTTCAACTACGCCACGACGGACATCGCCACAGTCGAGTCGCGCGTGACGGAATTCGCGCCCGAGAAGATCGTGTACGTGACCGACGAGCGCCAGCAGCTCCACTTCAAGCAGTTCTTCACCGTCTGCCGCAAGCTCGGCATCGCCCCGGATTCGACGGCGCTCGTCCACGTGTGGTTCGGGCTGATGCGCCTGCCCGAGGGCACGTTCTCCACGCGCGAAGGCAACGTCATCAAGCTCGAGGCGCTGCTCGACGAGGCGGAGTCCCGCGCGATGGCCATCATCCACGAGAGCCGTCCGAACCTCCCGGAAGACGAAGCGCGCGCCCTCGCCGCGCAGATCGGCATCGGCGCCGTGAAGTACGCGGATCTGAGCCAGGATCCGCGGACGCTGATCACGTTCACGTGGGAGAAGGCGCTCGCGCTCGAAGGCAACTCCGGCCCGTACCTGCAGTACGCCTACGCGCGCATCCGCAGCGTCCGCGCCAAGTACCGCGAGCAGTTCCCCGGCGAGGACCCCGACGCGCACCCGCTCGTCCTCGGCGATCCCGTCGAGCGCGCGCTGTCGCTGAAGCTGGCGCTCTTCCCCGCCGCCGTCCAGAAGGCCGCACTCGCCTACCGTCCCTGCCAGCTCGCCGACTATCTCTACGACCTCTGCCAGACGTACAGCTCGTTCTACCAGCGGCTGCCGTTCCTGAAGGCGGAGGCGGGCGTGCGCGAGAGCCGCGTGCGCCTCTGCGGCATCGTCGCCGACGTGCTCGGCCGCGGCCTCGCGCTGCTGGGCATCGCCACGCCGGAACGCATCTAGCCACCGTCCCCGGACAGCCGCGCGAAGGAGGACATCGGAATGCCGCAGTTCGAATACACCGCGAAGAGCCGGGACGGCAGGAACAGCGCCGGCGTCGTGGACGCCGCGGACCGCCGCGGCGCGATCGCCGCCGTCGAACGCCTCGGCCTCGTGCCCCTGAACGTCGCCCAGCGCAGCGACTCCGCGAAGACCCGGGCGAAGGCGGCGAAGGCCGGAAAGGCCCCGAGATCCGCCTTCAAGCTGACGCGTCCGAACCACATGAGCGGCACCGAGGTCCTGCTCTTCACGAGCGAACTCTGCGACCTGATCGAGGGCGGCATGACGCTCGGCAACGCGCTCAACTGCCTCGCTTCGCGCGGCGACGGCCAGAGCGGCCCCTCCCAGATCGTCACGGCGCTGCGCGACGCGATCATCGAGGGCGCGACGTTCTCCAGCGCCCTGGAGAAGTTCCCCAAGGTCTTCTCGACGATCTACGTCAACATGGTCCGCGCCGGCGAGGCCAGCGGCGCGATGACGGACGTCCTCCGCCGCCTCATCGCCCACTTCGAACGGGCGCACGCCATGCGCGGCAAGGTCGTCAGTGCCATGGTCTACCCGGTCATCGTGCTGATCATGGGCTTCGGCGTCGCCGTCTTCGCGATCACCTACATCTTGCCGAAGTTCCAGACGATCTTCGACCAGATGGGGCCGGACAGCCTCCCGGCGATGACGAAGATGCTCATCGGCATCAGCGACTGGAGCAAGAAGTACGCGATCTTCGTGGCGATTGCGATGGTCGCCGGCGTCTTCGCCTTGCGCCAGTGGATCAAGACGCCCCGGGGCAGGCGCAAGTGGGACGGTCTGAAGCTCAAGGCGCCGCTGATCAAGGGCATCGTGGCCAGCGCCATCTACGCGAACTTCGCCCGCACCCTGCAGTCGTTGCTCGAAAACGGCGTACCCGTCCTCCAGGCGCTCAAGATCACCAGCCAGACCGTCGGCAATGCCGTGATTGGCGACGAGCTGACGAACGCCCGCGAACGGGTCACGGACGGCACGACGATCTCGGGGCCCCTCGCGGCCGGCGGCGTCTTCCCGCAGACGGTCATCGACCTGATCGCGATCGGCGAGCAGACCGGCGACATGCCGGCCGCGCTCGGCCACATCGCCAAGCGCTACGAAAACGAGCTGGAGCGCAACGTCGCGATCTTCACCTCGGCGCTCGAGCCGATCATGATCTTCGCCGTGGCGCTGATCATCGCCTTCGTCGCGATCTCCGTCATGCAGGCCGTGCTGGGCGTCACCAGCGGCATGAACATCAAGTAGCTTCTGGCGTCTCCCGATTCGAGACGCCCGACTCGATCACGAGCGGACTTTCCAGATCGAGGGTGTCGATGTCGATCCCGCACGCGCGCAGGAAGTCGGCTGCGAACTCGCCAGCCGAATGGTGGCGGTCGGCAAGATCGAGGGCCGTCGCCCGCTCGAGGACCGCGGCGAGCCCCTCGGGCAGGATGTGGAAGTCCGGGCGGACGCCGGCGATCAGCGCCTCGGTCGTCGTGGCGACCGGGAACGGGAAGCGCCCGACCAGCATCAGGTAGGTGATGATCGCCAGCGCGTAGACGTCCCCCTCCGGGCCGACCACCTCGCCGCGGAGCTGCTCCGGGCTCATGTACTCGGGCGTTCCGGCGATGTGGTTCAGCTCCTTCGCGCGGTTTTTCAGCGTCGCCGTGCCGAAGTCGATCACCTTGAGTTCGCTCGACTCCGTGATGAAGATGTTCTCGGGCTTGAGGTCGTTGTGGATGACATTCTTCCCGTGGGCGTAGTCGAGGGCGTCGGCGCAAGCCGCGAGCACCGCGCAGGCCGAGGTGGCGGAGAGCCGCTCGTTTTCGATGATCACGTCGCGGAGCGTCTGACCGCGCACCAGCTCCATGACGATGTAGTAGCAGTTGTTGTAGGAGCTGAAGCTGTAGGTGCGCAGGATCCCGCGGTGCGAGAGCTGCATGGCGATGCGCGCCTCGTCCTTCAGGGAGACGAGCACGTCGGGATCGTCGAGGAGATTCTGGTTGATCAGCTTGATCGCCACATCGATGTCCAGGAACTTGTCCCGGGCGAGAAATACGGAACCGGTGCCGCCGATCCCGATCAGCTCGAGAAGCGTGTAGTGCTCGGGATCGACGCCGCTCATGGACGGGATCCGCGTCTCGCTGCGGAGGACGCCGTTTTCGAGGATGCGGCGCTGCGGCGCCGAGTCCGTCGCGGCCTTGGTCCGCCCGTGCTTGGCGCCGACGCCCTTCGCATTGGCGGCAAGCGCCTCCGCGACGACTTTCCGGATGTCCAGCGTCGAAAACGGCCGCGCGAAGAACCCGTTGCCATGGCCGTTGCGAACCAGATTGTCGGCCTTCATCGCCATCAGCTTCGTGCCGGTGAAGAGGATCTGGACGCCCGGCGACGTGTACTTGGCGATCGAGACGAGGGACTGGACTTCCACGCCCGGCGTGTTCAAGTCGCAGATCCACACGGAGACGACCATCGTGTTGAGCGCGTGCCGCGCCAGCGAAGGCGTCTGGACGACGACGATCAGGCGGTCGGGGGCGTCGAGCGCCTTCTTGACAGCGGACACCGGCTGGGGGTCCAGGACGAGGATGGTGACCGGCCCGTTCATGCGAGAGTCTCCGACATCTCCCGGCTGATGCGCCACTGCGGGATCTTCCCCGCGAGATGCTGTCGACACTGTTCGACCGCCAGATCGCCCATGCGCCGGCACTCGTCGCCCATCGAACCGGCAATGTGCGGCGAAAGCACGACGTTGGGCAGCGTGTAGAGCGGCGAGCCCTCGACCGGCGGCTCGGGGTCCGTCACGTCCAGCAGCGCAACGACGTCGGGCCGCGCCCGAAGCGTCGCGACCAGTGCCGCCTCGTCCACCACCGCGCCGCGAGCCGAGTTGATGAACGTCGCCCCGGGCTTCATCGAGGCCAGCAGCGCGCCCGTGATCATCTTCTGCGTGGACGGCAGGTTCGGCGCGTGCAGGGACACGACATCGCACGTGGCGAAGAGCTTGTCCAGCGAGACCATCTCCACGCCGAGTCCCAGGGCGTCGGCCTTCTCCTGGCTCACGAACGGATCGTAGGCCAGCACGTTCAAATCGTGGCGCCGCAGCCGCTCCGCCGTCATCCTCCCAACCATCCCCAGCGAAACCAGACCCACCTTCGCGCCATAGGCGCCGATCGCCTCCGGATGGCGGAAGCCCGCCCGCGAGGTGCAACCATGCACCGCCTGCCAGAAGCGCTTGAGCGAGAGCACGACGAGGGCCTCGACGAACTCCGCCACCGGAACGGCGTTGGCCTGCCAGCTGCTGGTGATCACGATGCCGCGCTCCCAGAATTCCGGAGTCAGCATGTACCGGATGGAGCCCGCGCCGTAGAAGACGGCTTCAAGCTGCGGCGCGGCCGCCAAGAGCTTCGCATCGAGCACCGGAGCGCCCCAGCCCGAAAACATGAGCTGGACGCCGCCCAGCAGCGAGGGATCCGCGGCGAGGGCCTGCGGCGTCAAGACGCCCTCGCGCAACTCGGCCATCTCGCGGATCGCCGCGAGCTGGCCAGGGCCGTAGATCAGGTTTGCGGACCGCTCGTCGAGGACGAGGGCGGCTTGTTTCTTCGACATGGTGCTTCCCTCAGTTCCGCCGGCCGTCAAGGACGGCGCAGGTCGCGGTGAAAATCTCGCCGGGCTCCGGCATCCGCCCGCGCCCCGTCGTCCCGCACGCCAGGCCGCCGTCCCCGGGCTCCACGATCGTCGCGCCGCGCGCCTTGAGCGTGGCGAGATTGGCCTGCGTGGCGGGATGCTCCCACATGGCCGTGTTCATCGCCGGCGCCACGACCAGCGGCTTGCGGCACGCCAGCGCCGTCGCCGTCAGCGCGTCGTCCGCCAGCCCAAGCGCCAGCTTCGCGAGGACGTTCGCCGTGCAGGGCGCCACGACAAGCGCGTCGCAGCGGTCCGCGAGCGCGATATGGTCCGGCACCCACTCCCCGATCTCGTCGAAGAGCCCGGTGCAAACCGGATTTCGCGAAAGCGTGCGGAAGGTCAGCGGACTGACGAACCGGGCCGCGGCCTCGGTCATGACGACCGAGACGCCATGCCCGGCCTTCGTGAACAGCCGGACAAGCTCGCAGGCCTTGTAGGCCGCGATCGATCCGGTCACCCCCAATGCGATGTGTCTGGCCATGGCGTCCTCCTTCCCGTTCATGCCCGCTGCGAAGCGCTCCGACCGCGCTTGGCCGCCTCGTCGATGATTCCTCGGAACTGCGCGTAGGCAACCTGCAAGTCGTCGTTGACCAGCCGGTGGCCGAACTCACCCGACCGGGCGATCTCGCCTACCGCGTTCGCCAGGCGGCGCGCGATCGTCTCGGGAGAATCCTCGCCGCGACACTCCAGACGGGCTCGCAGCACCTCGATCGAAGGCGCGTCGATGAAGACGTCCACGAAGCCCGCGCGCAGCGGATCGTCCGGCGGGAGCGCCGTCACGAGGTTGCGCACCTGCGCGGCGCCGCAGACGTCGATGTCCATCAAGACGGACCGCCCGGCGGCCATCGCATCTTCGACCGTCTTGCGGAGCGTGCCGTACCGGTGGCCATGCACGAGAGCGTGCTCGAGGAATTCGCCGCGGCGGATCCGAGTCTCGAACTCCTCCGGCGTGAGGAAGTGGTAGGCCGAGCCGTCCACCTCGCCGCCCCGCGGGGCCCGCGTCGTGCAGGAGACGGAGTAGGCGAATTCGGGACGCTCCTTCAGCAACATGCGGCAGAGCGTGGATTTCCCGGCCCCCGAGGGCGCCGTCACCACCACCAGCAACCGCCTGTTCTGTGCCTCCGATCGTGCGTCCATGTCTCGCTCCCACCGTGCCCGCGCCCGTTGCGCTTCGTGCAGATGCACTTTAGCAAATCGAGTCCCGCTCTGCAAGCCTGTCACGGAGCCCGCAACGATTTGAGCAGCGCGATCTCCGCCGCATAGCCCTCGAGTTCGTTGGGTGTTTCGAGGTAGAACGGGAGGTCGCGAAGCCGCGGATGGTTGATCACCGTCGCCAGCAGATCCGTACCCAGCGTCCCCTCCCCGATCTTGGCGTGGCGGTCCTTGTGCGCGCCTTGCGGGTTCTTGCTGTCGTTGAGGTGGATCGCCTTGAGCCGATCCAGCCCCACGACGCGATCGAACGTCGCCAGCACGCCGTCGAGGTCGCCCGCGACATCGTACCCCGCGTCCGAGATGTGGCACGTGTCGAGGCATACGCCGAGGCGGTCCCCAAGCTTCGCGCCGTCCATGATGCGGCGCAACTCCTCGAAACGCGAACCGACCTCGGAGCCCTTGCCCGACATCGTCTCGAGCAGGACGGTCGTGCGCTGGTCCGCCGTCATGATCGCGTCGAGCGTCTCGACGATCAGCGCGATCCCGCGGTCGATGCCCTGCCCGACGTGGCTGCCGGGGTGGAAGTTGTAGTAGCTGCCGGGCACGTGCTCGAGCCGCACGAGGTCGTCGGCCATTGTCTCGATCGCGAACTCCCGGGTGCGCGGCGTGGCCGAGCACGGGTTGATCGTGTACGAGGCGTGGGCGAGCATCGTGCCGAAGCCGTGCTCCTTCGCCATCGCGAGGTAGGCCTGCACGTCGGCCGGATCGATGGCCTTCGCCGCGCCGCCGCGCGGGTTGCGGGTGAAGAACTGGAAGACGTTGGCGCCGACGGCGAGGGCGTCGCGCCCCATGGCGGCGAAGCCTTCGGCGGCGGAGAGGTGGCATCCAATCTGGAACATGGTCGCTCCTGGCTAGGGTTCGGGTCGCGCGATGCGGTGGAGCGAGGCGTGCAGATAGCGCCGCTCCATCGGAAACGCGTTGGTGAAATGCCTCACGCGAGGCGGGCTCGGATCGTCGCGGCGGCCGACGACTTCCACGACGTCGAAGCGAAAGGGCGTTTGGGGCATCCGCCGCAGATAGCGCGCCGCGGCGCGGCACTGCGCGTGGCGCTTGCGGCGGTCGACGGCCGCGCGGCCGCCGCCGAAGGCGTCCGACGCGCGCGTCTTGACCTCGACGAAGACGAGCTGGCGGGTCGCGGCGGGCGTCGCGACGAGGTCGATCTCGTCGCGCCCGATGCGCACGCGCCGGCCGAGGACGCGGTAGCCATCCGCCTCAAGGGCCTGTGCGGCAATCGCCTCGCCCCACACGCCGGTCCGCTCGCGATCGGTGCCGCCGGGCTCCCCGTCCGCCGCCCCGGTGGCGGAGTCTCCACCCCGCCACCGCCGCAGCCAGCCGAGAAGCCTGCCGGGAAACGCCATCGTCCGCTCCTAGCTCTCGATGCCGTACTTCTTGATGAGCCGCTGCAGGTAGGCGCGCTCGATGCCGGCCTCGCGCGCGGACTTCGAGATGTTGCCGTCGTTGCGCTTGAGCAGCCTGAGGATGTATTTGCGCTCGAACTCGTCCACCAGTTCCGCCTTTTCTTCCTTGAACGGGCGGTTTCCGACTCCGTCTTCCGCCTTCATCGCCTCGATGGCGGAGTCGCCGCCCGCGGAGCGGGGGCGGATGGGACGGCCGACGCCGAGGCTCGCGGCGAGGTCGATCGGGCGCGCCGGGCTGTAGAAGGCGCGGTCGATGAGGTTGCGCAATTCGCGCACGTTGCCCGGCCAGTCGTGGCGCCGGAGCGCTTCCATCGCGGCGTCGAAGTCCGCGATCTCGTCGAGGGCATCGGCACCGTGCAGATCGCTGACGAACTTTCGCGCGAGCAGCGGGATGTCCTCCTTGCGACGGCGTAGCGGCGGAATCTCGAGGTTGACGACGCAGAGGCGGTAGAACAGATCCTCGCGGAAGCGCCCCTCGTTGACTTCGGCGTCCATGCGCCGGTTGGTCGCGCAGATGATGCGCACGTCGACCTTCTGCACGGCGTTGGTGCCGACGCGGCGGATCTCGCGCTTTTCGAGGACGCGCAGGAGCTTGGGCTGGAGGTCAGGGGCGAGGTCGCCGATCTCGTCGAGGAAGACCGTGCCGCCGTTGGCGTACTCGAACGCGCCGGGGCGGTCCGAGGCCGCGCCGGTGAAGGCGCCCTTGACGTGCCCGAACAGCTCGCTCTCGACGAGATCCTTGGCCAGGGCGGCGCAGTCGATCACGACGAAGGGCTTCGCGGCGCGGCCGCTGTGGCGGTGGATCTCCTCCGCCATGATCTCCTTGCCGGTGCCCGTCTCGCCCGTGATCATGATCGAGGCGTCCGTCGGCGCGTACGTCTCCGCGAGGTAGAAGACGCGGCGCATCGCGACGCTGCGCCCGAGGACGCCGCCGAAGCTCTCGGAGGGGCTGATCTGCAGTTCGCGCGCCTCCATCAGGGGGGAGAAGACGATGCGGGTCGTCCCGAGCTGGATCTCGGCGCCGGGATTGAGGAAGGCGCTGGCGATGCGCACGCCGTTGACGAACGTGCCGTTCGTGCTGCCGAGATCCGCGATGCCGTACCCGCGCTCGTCGGCCCGGATCTCGCAATGGCGCCGGGAAACGGAAGAATCGTCGAGCCGGAGGTCGGCGTTCGGGGCGGAGCCGATGATGAAGCAGTCCGTGTCGATCGGAAACTCCCGCCCCTGCAACGGGCCGGAGGCGACGAGGAGGAGGGTCTTGCGAATGCGCGGCGTGGCGCTACCGGAGGCCGCCGGCACGATGAGCGTCTGGGAAGTATCCATGCCCCGCTAGTATACCCGCACCGGTCCCCTCCCGCAAGCCTTCCTTGTTCTTCAGGCGAGGCTTCCCTTTACCCTCGTTTTTTGCTAGGATGTCGCCGCAGTCGGATAATCATCGCGGAACCGCCCATTCCATGAGATCGAACGTCATCAAAAACCTGCTCTCGCTCGCCGCCGTCGGGCTTCTTGTCTTCGTGGCGGCCGCCGAGGGCCTTGTCATCTGCCCCGCATGCTCCCACGAATCCGCAGGGGGCAACTTCTGCGGGCATTGCGGCGCGGCGCTGGCGAAGGACGCTCCCGCCTCCGCCGCCGTGGCACCCTCGAACGGCGTCGCCGAAGCGGCCGCCGCCGCGCAGGCGCCGGCCGCCGCCGATCCGACGGCCGCGATCGTCGACGAAGATCTGGCGCGGGCTTCCGCGACGAGCCTGGCGACGCCGGAGGGAGCCGCCTTCGTCCTCGCCGCGCTCGGCAACGCCAAGGCCGTCTACGCCGCCTGCCCCTCCCCGGCCGTCCCCGAGGCCCAGCGCCGCAAAATCCATGCCGGGATCGCGGCCGCCCGCGCCGCGCTCGTCACCACCCGTATCGCCTGCCCGCGCTGCGCCGGAAAGGGACAGGAGGACGATGTCCGGGAACTGGCGGCTCTCGACGGCAAGACGGTCACCATGAAGGCCGGGCGCGTCACCTGCCGCCGCTGCGGGGGCGGTGGCACGGTCGTCAGGATCCGCTCCGCCGTCGAACTGCGCGCGATCCTCGCCGCAGGACGCCAGCGCTTCGCCGAGGCCGCCCTGCTCGCGGGGCGCGTCAGGAGCGGCAACGCCTGGATCGCCCCCGAGATGGACGCCGCCGCGACGACGAAGGGGCGCGCCTCGCTCCGTCGCAACAGCGCGGATCCCTGCCCCGATTGCGCCGGATTCGGCCGCGCCGGCTGCGACGAATGCGGGGGGACCGGCATGGTCAAGTGCGACAACCGCGAATGCAAGAACGGGAGGATCGACAACAATCCCCAGACCCAGACGGCGGACACCCAGGGACGCATCGCCGCCGCGCAGGGTCCGCGCTTCACCCCGTGCCCGGACTGCAAGGGACTCGGCGAAACGGCCTGCGCCGTTTGCGCCGGCACCGGCGCAGCCGCCTGCGCCACATGCAAGGGCTCCGGCGAACGCAAGCCTTGCGCGCGCTGCCATGGGGAGGGCTCGGCACTCTGCCGAGAATGCCGCGGAACCGGCCAGGCCAAGAAGGGCGGGCCCTGCCTGATCTGCAAAGGCGAAGGCCTCGTGATCTGCACATCCTGCGGCGGGGACGGCCATGGAAACTAGCGGCGACGGCACCCTGCGGTTCGAGGGCTACGACGAAACCCGGCGCATCGGCCAGGGCGGCATGGCCACCGTGCTCAAGGCGCGCCAGATCTCGCTGGATCGCTGGGTCGCCATCAAAGTCCTCTCCCCGGACCAGTGCACGACTGACGAGGAGATCGACCGCTTCCAGTCCGAGGCGCGCATCGCCGCGCGCATGAACCACCCCGGCATCGTCCAGGTCTACGACGCCTTCTACCGCAACGACCGCTTCTGCTTCGTCATGGAGTACGTCGACGGCTACACGGTCGCCTCCTGGATCGCCAACCGCGGCTACATTCCCCAGGACGCCTGCCTCTTCGTCGCCGCCGGCGTCGCCAGCGCCCTCGCCTACGCCTGGGAGCGCCAGCGCCTCGTCCACTGCGACATCAAGCCCGACAACATCATGATCGACGCCGACGGCTCGGTCAAGGTGACCGACTTCGGCCTCTCGAAGAGCATGTTCACCCTCCAGGCGAGGAAGATGTCCGAGCAGGAGTCCTTCGTCTTCGGGACGCCCGCCTACATCGCCCCGGAGCAGGCCATGGGCTCCGAGTCGATCTTCATCCAGGCCGATATGTACGCCCTGGGCGCCACGCTCTACCACATGTGCACCGGCCGGCGCCTCTTCCACGACCTCGAGCCCATGGCCATGATGGAGGCGCAGGTCAAGCAGCAGGATGCGGATCCCTACGATCTGAACGCCCAGCTTTCGCCCTGCTTCTGCGACTTCATCGAGCGCCTTCTCAGCAAGGATCCCGCCGGCCGCTACGATTCCTGGAACGACGTGATCGCGGAAATCGACGCGCTGCGCCAGAACCACCCGCTCCAGTTCGGAGCCCTCGACCTCGCCGCCTTCCGTAGCACGATCCGTCGATCGCCGATGCGAGAGGCCGCCCGCGCGAAGCTCCCCGCGGAGGCCCCCGCGGGGAAGGCCGCCCCGCAGGGCGCGACCGCCCAGACCCCGAGAGGCGCCGCCCCCGTGCGCATCCAAGCCACGATGCCAGCCCCCGCCGCGCCATCCACCCGACCGGGAACGCCGCCCGCCCCGCGCCTCGCTGCCGCCCTCGCATCCCGAACCGCCAGGCGGCTGGGCTTCGCGGCGGCCCTCCTCGTCGCGGCCGCCGGAGCCGTCCTCGCGATCCGCTGCCAACAGCGCGCCTGCCACCGGCGCGAGGCGAACGGCGCCGAGGCGGAACGAATCGAGATCGAAAACCACCTGCGGATCAAGCCTGCGGACTACACCGCGGCGATCGCTCGCTACCACGCCGTCCTCGACCGCCTCCAGGGATCGGGGCACGAGCCGCTCAAGAAACAGATCGCCGCCCGTTGCGAAGAGCTCCGCCAATCCCGCCAGCAGCATGTCGAGAGCGTCCTCAAGGCGCTACGCGACGACGTCCGACTCTACGTCGAAGACCGCCAATTCGCCAAAGCCGCCGAGATCGTCATGGCCTACGACGGTCCCCTCGCCGAGGAGACAAAGAAGGATCGCGCCGAACTCGCCGACCGCCTGAACGAGCAGGCCCGCCGCCTCAGGCCATGAACGACATGGATGCAACTCGTCATGGACAAGCGTGGTGCGGGACGGTAAGATACGCCGGGCCTAGGGGGGTGGAGCGTTCCGCCCCCCAGAGGGAGTGGAAGTGCCATGCGATGTGCATCATGCGGAGCTGAAGACGACAAGGTGCTCGAAAGCCGCTCGGTCCGGGGCGGCGCGGCCATCCGGCGCCGCCGCGTCTGCCTGCAGTGCGGCCACCGCTTCACGACCTACGAGGAGATTCTGCGGGATTCGCTCATGGTTCTGAAGCAGGACGGAAGGCTCGAAGAGTTCTCGCGCCAGAAGCTGCTCAACGGCATCACGCGCGCCTGCCAGAAACGGCCCGTCGCCCTGCAGAAGATCGAATGGCTCGTGGACAAGATCATCGAGCAGATCGAGAACGACTACGAGCTGGAGGTGCCGAGCCGCGACATCGGCGAGCGCGTCATGCGCGCCCTCATCGGCCTCGACCAGGTCGCCTATGTCCGCTTCGCCTCCGTGTACCGCCGCTTCGAGGACGTCGACCAGTTCGTCAACGAAGTCAAGAGCATGCACCAGCCCGGCGAGGCGCCGGCGCCCGACGCAACCGAGACTGAGGAAGGCGCGGACGGCCATGGCTGAGCCGGCGCCCATCGACGCCGGCGCAGATGCAGCGGACGCGGCGCGGAGACGCGAGACGGAACGCCTCGGGAGCGACCCGATCGCGCGGCTCGTGCTGCGGCTGTCGCTGCCGGCGCTTCTCGGATTGCTCGCGAGCAGCCTCTACACGTTCGTCGACCGCGTCTTCATCGGCAACTACGTCGGCGAAATCGGCCTCGCCGCGATGAACGCCGCGATCCCCTTCAATACGCTGATCTTCGCCTTCTCGATCCTGATCGGTCGCGGCTGCGCCGTCCTCTACTCTCTCGCCCTGGGCCGACGGGACTATGCGGCCGCCGGACGCGTCTTCGCGCAGGGCATCACGCTGGACTTGATCGCCGGCGCGGCGCTGGTCGCAGGCGGACTTCTCTTCCTGAGGCCGGTCCTCGACCTCTTCGGCGCGCCCGATATCGCGATGGACCACGCCGCGGACTACATGGCCGTCCTGCTGCTCGGGACGCCGTTCGCGCTGCTGACGATGCACAACCACCTCATCCGCTCCGAGGGGGCCTCGACGTACGCGATGATGACGCAGATCGCGG
>CAYVJM010000046.1:0-7068 GCA_964451695.1 uncultured Lentisphaerales bacterium
ACGCCTCGCCGCAGAGTTCACGCGGCGAGGGCGCCGCGTCCACAGTCGCGCATTCTCGTAGCTGCGGCGCCTCGCCGCAGTCCACACGCGCCAGAAACGCCGCGTCCACGGTAGCGTCCACAGGCGTCAGTCACGTTTCTGCCGCAAAATGTAGTTTCGAAACCGCGTCATGTCGTCCGCGCTGCGAACGATGTGGTCGAAATATTCCTTCTGCCACAGCGCCCCTTTTCGACCCAGGAGCCTATTGATGGCATGAGCCGTAAAAGACTTCCAGCCGTGGACAATCTCGGTCAGCGTATGCAGGCCGAGAGGCGTCACCAGCACATGCACGTGATTTGGCATGACCACCCATTCCTCCAGACGATGACGGTCGCCATCGAACTTGAGAAGATCGGCCTCCACCAAGGCCTTGACCTCGGGGATGCGCAGTTCGCAGGCGCCGAGACTTTCATCCAGCCACTGTTCCCATCGATCCGGGAACAGCCGGTCATAGTCGGCTTGGGTTTGGAGATCATGCGGCTCGGGATGTCGTGCCAGCCATTCGTCGCGCTCGGTCGACCATTGCCGGACCCGGCTGATCGGCATCGAGTCCGCCGTGCGCCAAGTCACAAAATAGGTGGAACCCTGCTGCCGCCAATGCGGGAGGCTTCCCCCGCGCAGAAAGCCGATCGGCTGACGCGGATCGAAGTAGGTTTTCCAGAGAACCTTGTCCACGGTAGCGCATCCTCGTAGCTGCGGCGTCCCGCCGCAGAGTACACGCGGCGAGGGCGCCACGTCCACAGTTGCGCATCCTCGTAGCTGCGGCGCCTCGCCGCAGAGTTCACGCGGCGAGGGCGCCGCGTCCACGGTAGCGCATCCTTGTAGCTGCGGCGCCTCGCCGCAGAGTTCACGCGGCGAGGGCGCCGCGTCCACTCTCTTCACCTCCAACACGTAGCTGCGGAAGCGGTCGACCTCCGTGAAGCCGATGCGCTGATAGAGCTTCCACGCGGGCCTTCCGGAATGGGTCGTCAAGTACAGGTCGGTGGCCCCCAGGCGCCGGGCGTGCTCGATCTGGTTGAGCAGAAGCATCCGGCCGAAACCCCGATCGCGGTATGCGCCGTCCACGCCAAGCCAGTGGAGAAAAAACGAACGCGGCACATCGAGGCCGTTCATTCGGGCAGGGCCCATGTTCGCTTCTCCGATCCGCTCGCCGGACTCCGTCAAGAGCAGAAGACGACAGGCGCGTTCCGTTGTGTGGACCTCGATCCGGAAGCCCGGTGGCAGGGTCGGGACGTCGACGCGGTCCGGTATGGCGAGACGGAAGCCGATGCGCTCCTGAGGTCCCCAGGCGTCTCCTGCCGGAACGACGAATCCGCTGCGCTCGAAGTAGTTCACGGCGCGTTTCCTGCGCAGCGACAACATCCCGGTTTCAAAGAGCGTAAGCCGGGCCAGATCGCCGCCTTCCGGGAACGCGTAGATGCGCGCCGCCCCGGAGGTTCGCGCCCGCGCGAGGAGCGCATCGGCGCCAGCGGGGTCGGTGAAGAACAGCCAGAAGACGACACCGTCTCCAGGATGCAGATTGTCGAAATCGGCGCCAGGCGCGTCTGCGCGGCGGGGTCCCCACTTCATGGCGGCGACGAGCCGTCCGGCCGCGAACGCACCTGTGATCGCGGCATCCTCGTAATGCTCGTCGGGAGGATCGAGGAGGGCGATGCCAGGCGGCGAAGTTGCGCCCTCGTCTTCGACATCGACGCGCCACAGCGCTTCGACGTCCTTGACGTGGGCGCGGCCAAGGGGTTTAAGGGAGTAGGTCATGAGGCGGACCCGCGCTGGCAAACATACAAGCCCCTCCCCCGGGGTCTCCGGGCGGGATCAGTTCGTCTTCCGGACTTTCAGCGTCGGCGCGACGAGACGGAGCTGGGGTTCGGGGGGGAGGTTGCCGTTGCGGCGGTCGAGGAGCAAGCGGACGAGTTCCCGGCCGATGTCCAGATTGTTCTTGTTGATCGTGGCCAAGGGCGGTGTGTCGTCGATGCTCCGGTCCGGAGCCTGATCCCAATAGTCGTCGTACCCGACGAGGGCGATGTCGGCGTTGGGCGTTTTTCCCAGCAGCTTGACGGCTGCGGCGATGGCGGGCAGGTCGCCGTCTGTCGTGGCCAGCAGTGCGTCCACGGGGATGTTGTCGTGGTTCAGGCGCAGGAGCGCGCCGGCCATGATTTGCGTTTTGATCTGGAGGCGCTTGTCCTCGCTGGTCTCCTCGGAGGACAACGAAGGGAGGAGCAGCGACGGGAAGGGATCGCGGCCGGCTTCCCTCATGGCTTTTTCGTAGCCGCGCCGCCTGGCCTGCATCCACACCGGAGGTTGGTCGGACATTGCGATCAGGTGGGGGGCCTTGCGCCCCGTCGACAGCAGCCATTGCGTCAGCGCATACGCGCCGGTCTCGTGGTCGGGGGCGACGCGGTCGAAACCGCGCAGCGACTCTTCGTCGCCGAAGACCACGACCGGGACTTTGGCGTCGACGGCGTGTTTCGCCCATCCGGGGAAGTGCGTCTCGAAGCGATCGAGTTCCGGGAGGATGAAGCCGGACACGCCGCTGGCCAGGAGGCGGTCGAGGCGGTCGTCGGCGAGTTCGTCGGGGTTGAGGACGACGGCGTTGAGCTTGAGCTGCAGGATTTCGGAGAGACTGCCCGACGCGACGTATCCCGCCCACCCGTAAACCGTGGGGTCGTTGACGGGATGGTTGTTCTCGGCGACGACCAGCACGGTGCCGGTCAGCAGCTCCTCGTCCCGGGACGCCGCCTTGGCGACGAGTCGCGTGCGGGCGCCGCGCCGGACGACCAGCCCTTCCGCCTCCAGCAGGAGCAGGGCGCGTTGGAGCGTGCTGAGGCTGACGTCCAGTCGCGTGGCGAGTCTGCGCTCTGGCGGCAGCATGGCGCCCGGCGCGAGGGTTCCGTTTTCAATCATCTCGCGAATGGCCGTCATCGCCTTGGATCGCGGGGAGTGGTTGGTCATCATGGTCGTTCCTATCGTTGAAAGGCGAATTCGAGTTCGTTGTCCCAGTGTTCCTTCCAGTCGGCGGTGAAGGATCCGTTCCCGGAGCGCTTGGCGACGCTGCGTCTGCGCGACAGCTCGAGACAGGCGTCGTTGGCGTCGTCGTTGACGCGGAACGAGAACTTGATGGTGCCCCCGGCCTCGCGGGCGGCCTTGGCCTCGGGGATTTCCGACCAGGGGATGGCGGCTTCGACAAACCGCGTGCCGTTTTCATGGCGCATCGCCAGCTTGCCGCCTTTGACCGCGCCGTCCTTCGGGGATTTCGGCTGGCGCGGATAGAAGTGCTTGTGCGGCATGCCGGGCGCCTGCAGCCGCCAGATCTCGGTGCCGCCGCCGTAGCGCTCGGCGACGGGGTTGAGCGCGAACTCGTAGTCGGTGGTGGCCCAGACGGCGTATCGTGGGAACGTCCCCGGCGGGCAGAGATCCCAGGGCTTCTGTTCCGGCGACAGGACGTTGAAGGCGATCTGCACGTTGTCGCGGCCCGGGAAGTTGCCGGAGGGCAGCTCCGGGTCTTTGCGGTAGGAGTGGCGGCGGACGCCTTCCGGCCAGACGAGCGGACGCGGCGTCTCCGTGTCGTCTTGCGTGAAGATGGGGAACCGCGATTTCGGGAGCCGGGCCACGGTGGAGGTGGCCGGGTAGAAATACGCATCCTCGTCCAGCATCTCGTACCGGGGCATGCCGGGATGCGGCGTGGCGTCCAGCGCGCGCACGGCGATGTAGAAGAAATCGTCGTCGGCGGCCAGGTAGCCTTCGGCGTAGCCGTTGCGGTTCGAGGTGGCGGCGTCGATCTTGAAGGGCAGCCAGGCCGCCTCGGTGCGGGAGGGACCGCCGGAAGGCGCACGGACGATCTGGGGCGGAACGTCCTTCCACTCCCCGAGGTCGCCATCGACGGCGATCGTGCGCTTCGCGATCGCGTTGACGCGCAGGTCTTCGGCGTGGCGGACGCTCCCGTCCACGCCCGCGTCAAGGTGCAGGGTGAGGGGGTAGAGGTTCTGCGGCGACGACGCGCCGTCGACCACGCGGGCGGCGACGGTCTTCGCCTCGTGCGCGGCCAGGGTGACCGATTGCGTGACCGGCTCAAGCACGAGTCCGGCCAGTTTGACCGACAGGGTGCCCGAAACGGGGCGATTCAAAACGTTTTGTAGCGTGATGCGCAATTCGGGATGATTCTCCACAGGGCTTAGCAAATCGTAGCAAATCACGGCGCAGGGTTCAATGCCCTTGATCCGGGCGCCGTCGACGGCCTTCAGGAGGGCGTCGAAGGAGCCGGGCCGCCCGTTGGCGCGGAGGAAGAAGCCGCGTCCGTCGAGGGGCACGACGATTTCCCCGTTCTGCGAAGGGGTCGGATTCCCGTAGAAATCGTAGAGCGCGAAGCAATCGGCGTCCTGCGCCGACGCGGGCTTGGGCACGGCCAGCGTCATCGTGGCGTGCTTGAGGGTTTCGCCGGTCGTGAACTGCTCCAGGAGCCCGTTGCGCTCGGGCGCGTCGGCGCCGAGGACGGACAGCTTCTCGAAGAGGGCCTGCTTGGCGTCCTTCTCATGGAGCCCGCGCGCGGTGCGCGGCCAGAGGTTGTCGGCCTCGAACTCCTCGCCGAGATCGCCCACGACGACGACGGTGCCGTCGTCGGGCTTCGGTCGGCCGGTCTCGTCGAGCCTCCCGTTGAAGACCATGACCCAGGGCAGGCCGTTGGTATAGGCGAGGCGTTCGAAGGGGCGCGGGCCGATGAATTCGGAGACGGCGCCGACGGCGGCGGCGACGGACCAGGCGGAGACGACGTTCTTCTTCCTCTTGTTCCCGACATCGTCGAAATACTGGGTTTCCTCCCAGTAGTTCTCGCCCCAGATCACGTTGCCGCCGAACACGCCCACGGCCCGGTCGTGCCCGGTGGAGAGGTTGCCGGCCACGACGGCGGCGACGCGGTCGTCGCAGTTCGCGACCCAGCTTTCCGTATCCCAAACGCGGACGCGGCCGTTGGGGTGCTTGCGGTTCCGCCAGGCCTTGAAGCTCGAGGGCGGGAACATGCCCTGGTAGTGGATGCTGCAGAAGTCGAGATACTCCAGCCAGTCGTCCGAGCCGTCCGAGAAAAGCTTGTCGAAGGTGTTTGAAGCCGAGTCGCAGCCGCCGACGAGGACCTCGAGGCCTTGCTCGGCGCAGGCCTCGCGGGTCGCCTCGGCGAGCGCGCGGAAGATTTCGCGGTAGCGCAGCATGTCGGAGCCCCAGCCGGCGATGGACATGCCCTCCCAGGGTTCGTTCCAGAGCTTGATGCCGTTGACGGGGCCTCTGGGCCAGCCGAAATCGGACACGAGGCGCTTGGCGAAGCGCTTGAAGTCCGGGTCGCAGCCGGGGAGCCAGGCGAGATCGAACTGCGTGTCCTTCATCTGCCCTTGGTCGTCGAGCCAGGGGCGCGGCCGCCCGAGGGGCTGTTCTTCGCAGAACCAGTCGCCTCCCCCGATTTCGACCGTCACGGGCAGCCCGGCCTTCTGGTATTCCCTGAGCCGGGACGTCGCGCCGCGGTACCAGTCTTCAAAGTCGCCCGAGGTCGTCGGATGGTAGCTGATGCCGATGCGGTTCGGCGCCACGCCGAGCCGCGTGAGCGTTTCGGCGTTCGCGATGTCCATGCAGAAGACCGGATATTGCGGCTGGCGGTTGCCTTGCGCGAACGTGCGGACCAAGCTGGCGAGAAAGACGCGGCCGGCGGAATCGAAGTCCACGACGAGGGCGTAGGCGCCCTTGGTCTCCGGAATCGCGGGGGAGAAGACGAGGTTGGTCCAGCCCGCCGGCTCCAGATCGATGGCGACCGGGATGGACGCCACCTGGGCGATGCGAACCATCTGCGGACGCCAGATGTTGTTGGGGATTCCGCGCGTGCCGTACCGGATCAGATCGATCCGCCCGCCAACGCGCAGAGGCGCCGACGAGACGTTGACGACCTGCGCCGTGACGACGGCCGCCTCCCCCGGCCACAGGATGCTCGAGGGCGCCGACGAGCCGAGATAGGACGCCGTGAACGCCGGCTTCCCCTCGCTGAGCCCCAAGGTCTCCGCATAGTCGAGCATGCCGGATCCGGTGACCATCTGCCCGTGGACAACTGACGCGGCAAGGTAAAGGCAAAGGCAAGTCGAGAGAGACGGGTGCGACATCGAGTTCTCCTTGGTTTGGGTCAAATGTATCACAATGATTCATATCGATCAAGAACCATCTTGCAGCTCGAATATCCGGCCAGTCGCCGGGGCCTTCCGAGGTCGGCGCCCCTGGCTACAGCCGCAGCCCCGCTTTGAGCCCGGCATTGGAGGGCAGCAATCCCTTTCCGCCGCCGCGGCGATTGTAATCTTGCGTTTATCTTCAAGATTATAATAATCACTCGTCGATCTCGTTTCGCCTGCCGTGCGCACGGCGTTGGCGGCAATCCCTTGCCGCCGCCGCGGCGATTGTAATCTTGCGTTTATCTTCAAGATTATGGTAATCACTCGTCGATCTCGTTTCGCCTGCCGTGCGCACGGCGTTGGCGGCAATCCCTTGCCGCCGCCGCGGGCGCAAAGGAAAGGGGAGGATGCGGCGTCTCGCCGCGTGCGGTCTGCGGCGGGGACGCCGCAGCTACACGAAGCATGTAAAAAGAATTGTCGCGCGACTTGCGCCCGACATCTGCCAAACTCCCGAGGCCGGTCGAATTCGTAGCCGGGTGCATTCACGCCTGCCGACGACAAGTCGGCTGAATGTTAATGGGTCAAAATATCCTTATTGACTTATAGTGGGTCTTCTGATAGTTTTCTCTTTGTCGACATCGCTCCGTTCGCGAACATCCGTCACAGGGAGGCCATTCATGAATCCACTCCATTCGGCACCGCGGCGCCTCGCGGGTCTCGTCTGCGCGCTTGCGGGTTTTCTCCAGGCATCTCCAGGCCTCGCCGGAAATGCGCATTTCATCCCCTTCAACTCCGATGCCGGCACCGGCGTGTCGACGTCGAAGGTCTACACGCATCTCCTCGATTTTGGAAGGGCGACGGGCGACTACACCAACACCGTGGTCAACGGCGTGGCATT
>CAYVJM010000046.1:7168-12673 GCA_964451695.1 uncultured Lentisphaerales bacterium
TCGTACTTCTACCAGATGTTCATCACGGAGGGCGGCGAAGTCGTCGACGTCGCGGCCAACGCAGTCCCGAACTTCTTCACCGGCGAACGGGACGTCTGGGTCACCCGGAGCGGCGCGATGGACGAGGCGGGCCCCGACTCGGCGACGCTGACCTTCCACCGCACCGGCAACCTGGGCGAGGCGGTGACGGTGAACTATGAAGTGGGCGGAACGGCCGTCGCCGGCCTCGACTACCTGACCAACGGCATCACCGGCACCATCGTGATCCCGGCGGGGACGAACGCCGTCGATCTGGCCCTGACGCCGATCCGCAACTTCGCCATGGAGCAGAGCCTCTCGGTCTCGGTCGCCTTGCAACCGGGCTCCTACGCCGTCGTCGAGCCTTCAAGCCAGCAGTGCGAGATCGTCAAGGCGCCCACGACGTTCGTCGAGTCCACGTACTCGAGCGGCACCGGAACCATGGTCTACCGCGTCTACACGCCGGCCGGCTACAGCGCGGAAGGCGCGAAGCTCCCCGTCGTGCTCTATCTCCACAGCGCCGCCGAACGCGGAACCGCCTGGACCAACGTCTTCATGATCGAGAGCGGGTGGCGCAACAACTGGATCAACAACTTGATTACGGAAACGCAGGTCGGCGAGCACCCCGCCGTTCTCATCATCCCCCAGTCCGGCGCCTGGCAGGTCTGGAACTCGATGAACAGCGGCGACCAATGGATGATCGGCAACTACACCACCGCCGAACAAGACGCCATCAGTCCGCGTCTCCAGCTCGCCAAGGAAATCCTCGACCTGGTCGTCACCACCTACAACGTCGACACCGACCGCCTCTATCTCACGGGCGCCTCGATGGGCGCGTACGGCGCCTGGGACATGCTGGACCGCTTCCCGAACACCTTCGCCGCCGCCATGCCGCTTTCCGGCGGCGGTAACACGGACGCCGCACGGACGCGTGCTTTCGCGTCGACGCCCGTCTGGGCCTATCATGGGGCTCAAGACTCCCTCATCACGCCCGCCAACACGACCGAGCTGATCCAGATCATGCGGCGGGCGGGCGGCCGAACCGTCTTTTCCAACCCGGCGTCGCAGGGACATGGCGGATTCGACACGTTCTACCAGAACGGGTACTACACCGAGAACGCACCCTCGACGACGGGCGGGACGGGACGAACCGTCTACGACTGGCTCTTCGCGCAGAAGCGCTCAGAACACGCCCTCGTGCCCGCCGGCGTCTCCCCCATCCTCCTGAGCATGCAGATCGTCAGTTGGATCAACAATTCGTTCGGAACCACCGCCGACGGCAGCAACGCCGTGTACTACGCCGAACTCTATCCCTCGCCGAACCACGGCGGCGGCGTGACGGACATCCCCAACATCAACGGCGTGGCTACCGGAATATCCGTCAGCTACGTCTCGGGAGCGTTCGAGTCAACCAAGCGTCTCCTCTCGCCGGCCGAGTACGCGCAGTGGAACGTCACCCGGACGGTGAGCCCCGAAGTCGCCAGCCGCTTCCCGGCATCCGTTTACTTGAACGGGGCGTCTGGATCCGATACCGAGCCCCTGACCTTCCGGTTCAGCGGCTTGAAGCCCGACTGGCGGTATACGTTCGAGTTCTTCGCGGGCTGGGAGAGCTGGGAGACGCCCGCAGGAGAGACGGAATTTACCCTCGTCGGCGCCACCACCACCACGGGAACCCTCGCGGCGGCCACCAACTACGAAAAACTCCTGACGCTGCCGAAGATCCTGCCGGCCGCCGACGGCACCGTGGTGATGAGCTACGCGGCAACGTCCGGCAGCGACGACGTCCTGAACGCCATGCGCATCATCCCCGTCGAGCCGATCTCGACACTCCTCTTGTTGAGATGAGCCCTTTGGCCATCGCCTGCATCGGCCTGGCATTGACGACCATGACAGCCTGCGGCGGCAATCCGGAATGCTTCTCCCTGAACGTCGGAGCGTCCACGACCCGCCGTTTCGGAGGGGCGGACGCCTTCGCCGTCAAACTCGTCGACCTGCAGGAGTTTTCCGAGCGGGGCTGCTGGGAAGGAGGGATGCGGGACATCCTGTACAAGGCCCTGGCGACGGTCGAGGTCAACGGCAAGAAGGGAGTCGTGGGCATCGGCCCCTTTTGCATGCCCGTGGTGGTGAACGGCCTTCGCATCGGGGGCGAGGTCTCCAAGGGATATTCCGGAAGCCTGGCCATCCCGGCGATGGACCAGGATGTCCGCCTGAGCGCCAAGGACGCCGCCCTCCCCTGGTACCCGCCCGGAGCCTTCGCGTTCCCCATCAAGGGCTACCGGTGGGGGGCAGCGGCCTTCAACAACCCGTGGCTCGGATTCCACGACATGGCCAAGGGGAAGCTCTACTACCACCTCGGCGTCGACTTGGGCGGATTGCATCCCAACCACGTCGAGCTGGTCGCGATGGTCGACCGGGGCGTCGTCTCCGACTGGGGCGTCGGCGCCCGCCTGACCCAACCCGATCTTGGCCTTGCCATCCGCTACTACCACATGGTCGAACGGTATCTCCGCCCCGATCTGGGCAACGGCAGCGTGCTGGGCCGCGGTGAGAGGTTCGGATATCTGGGAAACAACGGCACGGGCAACGACGCCCACGTCCATCTCGACGCCTGGCTGGGCGACCAGGTCGTCAACATCCACCCGATGCTCGTCCAAGCCTACCTGGAAACCTACGGCGAACCCCTCGCGTTCCCGGGACATAAACGGCACGCCATCGTCGGCCGCCCCATCGAGCTCGACGGCTCGAACTCCGTCGCCCCCGACGGCCGCACCCTCGTCTCGTACCGGTGGACGTTCACCGACGGCACCACCGCCACCACGCCGACCGCGACCCGCACCTATTCGACGCGCGGCACCTACTCCGAGGAACTCACCGTCACCGACAGCGCCGGCGCCCACTCGACCCGCTCCGTCATGGTCTTCGTCTACCCGCCCGAAGACGCCGTGGACGCGCCCTACGCGGAGACCTTGAACTACTTGCCCGCTCGGAACATCCTCCCCGGCCGACAGGTCGTCATCAACTTCCATGGCCGGAACATGACGGCCAACACCACGCTCGACTACGGCGACGGGACGGTCGAGAACGTCCCCGCAGGCGGATCCACCACGCATGCCTGGAGCCGCCCCGGCGAATACACGCTGATCTTCCAAGGCGATGGCCCGGGCGGACACGGCATCTTCAAGAGCCGCGTCGTCGTCGACTCGCCCCCGACGCGCCTGGCTGCCCCCGCGCCCATTTCCCCGAACCCCAAATGAAAGTCCTCGTCGCTCGGGATCCCTATCAGGCGCTGGACCGGGAGGAACGCCGTCAGTGGGGCGATGTCGGAACGTGGCCCTGCCGATGGGTGGCCGTGTCGCAACCCCACGGACGCCGCCTGGTTGCGGTCTACCGCCTGGACTTCATTCTTTCCGTCGAAACGACCCTCCCCCTTCATGTCACCGCCGACGAACGCTACCGGCTCTTCTGCGACGGCGACTGCGTCGGCGAAGGCCCCGAACGCGGATCCGTCGACCATTGGCACTTCGAGACCTACGCGCTGACGCTTCCGGCCGGCGCGCACCGGCTCACGGCCCTGGTCTGGTCCATGGGCGATCTGGCGGCCGCCGCCCAGACGACCCACCGACATGGCTTCCTGCTGGGTGGCGACGCGGCTTCGGGGCCTTTTCTCAACACGGGCGTGGCGCCCTGGCTGGGTAAGATCCTGCCGGGCTTCGCGTTCGAACGCAAACCGATCACAGGCTCCACGGGTGCCGGTCTCCTCGTGGACGGACGCCTCCGCGACTGGGGCGCCGAACAATGCGGGGGCGATGGATGGGAGCCGGTCCAGGCGCTTCACCCGGGGTGCAATGGCGCGATCAAGAACAACTGGATTCCCGCTTGGCATCGCCTCCGCCCCGCCGCCCTTCCGGCGCAGACGAGGCGCGCGATCGGAAGCGCGCGCGTGCGCCACGTCGACGCCGCGCCGCCCGCGCAGACGGAGACGACGCCGGTGAAGCCCGCCGGACGCCTCGCCGAGGAAACCGATCGGTGGCAGTCCCTGCTGGACGCCTCCGCCGACCTCGTCATCCCGCCCCGCACCACGCGGCGCGTCATTCTCGACTTCGGCGACTATCAATGCGCCCACGTGCTCCTCCAAACGTCCGGCGGACGGGATTCGATCCTCCGCGTCCACTGGGCCGAGGCGCTCTACGAAGACGCGCCGGGCGCGCTCTCGGAAGGGGGTTCGGCCGATGCGCGGGGAAAGGGGAACCGCGACGACATCGACGGAAAATGCTTCATCGGCGACGGCGACGCCTTTGTCGCGGACGGCGGCGACAACCGATGCTTCGAATCGCTCGAATGGTCGGCCGGCCGGTATGTCGAAATCGCCGTGGAGACACAGCGGACGGCGCTGGTCGTCCATGCGCTGTCCTTCCTGGAATCCCGATATCCCCTCGAGTGGGAGGGGGATCTGGAGGCCGACGATCCGCGGTGGAAGGCGTGCTGCGCGATGGCGTTGCGAACGCTCCAGATGTGCGCCCACGAAACCTACATGGACTGCCCTTATTACGAGCGGCTCCAGTATGTCGGCGACACCCGCATCCAGATGCTGGTCTCCTACGTGGTCTCAAGCGACACCCGGCTGCCGCGGAAGACCTTGGCGATGCTCCGCAATTCCATCGACTCCGTCTTCGGCCTGATGCGGTGCAGCTTCCCCAACACGCGAGAGCAGTTCATCCCCCCGTTTGCGCTGTGGTGGGTTGGCATGGTCTACGACTATGCGCTCTGGCGCGGCGATCCCGACTTCATCCGCACCCTGATGCCGGACGCCCGCCGCATCGTCGAATCGTTCGTCCAGAAGATCGATGCCGGCACCGGACTGCTCCGCTCCCCGGACGGATGGAACTTCACCGACTGGGTCCCCGCCTGGACGGAGACGACGAAGAGCTACCGCAACTGGGGCGTCCCTCCCGGCGGGAACCCAGGCGACTTCAGCGCCGTCCTCAACTGGCATCTCGTCTACACGCTCAAGCTGCTGGAGGAACTGGAGGCCTGGCTGAACGAGCCCGAACTGGCGCAACGCGCGAGCCGTCTAGCCAGCCGGCTCGCGCGAGCCATCGACGACGTGTTCTGGGACGCCTCGCGGAATCTCTACGCCGACGACGTCTCGAGGCTTCACTTCTCGGAGCACGCGCAATGTCTGGCGCTGCTCGCCAAGACGCTGTCGCCGGAACGGGCGGCATCGACGGCGCGCGCGCTTCGGACCTCGACCGAGCTTGCCCGGGCCACCGTCTACTTTTCACACTATCTCTTCGAGACGGCCCACCTCACGGGCGATTCCGACGTCCTGTTCGGGAGGATGGAGTCGCTCTGGTTCCCCTTGCTCCGCACCGGAATGAAGACCATGCCCGAGGAGCCCGAGCCATGCCGCAGCGACTGCCATGCCTGGGGCGCCCATCCGCTGTACCACTTCTATGCCACGATCCTGGGCGTTCGGCCCACGGGACT
>CAYVJM010000047.1:0-12611 GCA_964451695.1 uncultured Lentisphaerales bacterium
GGAGGCGCATGTGAGCCCCGTGCGGACCTTGCGGCGGTGCATGTTGTTGAGTCCGAGCATGAACGCCGTGGCCATCATCCCGAACGTGTTGCCCTCGGCGTTCTTGACACCGCCCTGAGCCTGGCGCAGCGCGTCGATGTTCTCCTGGAACTTCGCGGAGAGCAGCACCGTGGCCGAGCCGGCGATGAGGATGATCACGAAGCCCAGCAGGATCATCACCGAGGAACGGACGATCTGGAACGCGGGATGGAGCACCCTGAGCAGGCCGAAGACGACGAGGAAGATCGCCCCCTGCGCGAGGAGCTGCTTGCGGATGTCCGTGAAGCCGAACACGAGCTTCTCGAAGAAGAACATGAACGGCACGAGCAGAGCCATGTACCAGAGGATGCCCCAGACGGCGTCCGTGATCGCCTTGCGGATCACGGGATGGTTCAGAATCAGGTAGGCCAGCGCCTCGCGGAATCCGCGCCGGCGCTCCATCTCCGTCTTCGCCGTCGTCGAGGCGGACGCGAACGACTCCTCCGCGCGGTTCTGGAAGCCGAGCGTCATTTCGTCTGCCATGCCGAAGCGGCGCTGCAACGCCAGCCTCTTTTCGGCGAGGTCGAGCATCGAGGCGGACGCCTCGGCGCCGATGTTGCGCAGAATCGGCGTGTCCTGGGCGAGGTAGCCGGGGCCGGCGATTTCGCTCTCGCGGTCCGGCTTGTAGCCCGCCCAGTTCGTGTGCGCCGTGCCGAGGCAGAACGCGCGGATCGCCGAGACCAGCTCGTTCTCGGGCGAGCCCGCGCGCAGCGTGACGAAGAAGCGCTGGTCGGGCTCGATGAAGGCCATGATCCCCGCTGCCTCCTTGTAGGGGCTCTCCGACTTGAACGCCGCGAGCCCGCGCCGCGCGATGAAGCCCGAGCCGGTGAAGTCCTTCAACGACTGCGGATTCACGGTGTCGAAGATCGCGACCGGAGCCGCGCGGAAGAGGATCAGATTGTTGGGCGCGTCGAAAGCCGTCGTCGTGGACTTGTAGACAAGCTGGGCGGCGGAGCCCATGTCCTTCACATGGCTGATCAGGCCGTCGGTTCCGAAGTAGAACGCCTCGATCGGCCGCCAACGCCACCACGTCGGAAAAGTCAGATGGCTCGCGGCGAAACGGCCGTAGGGATCGGTGATCATCCACGGCTTCTGACTCCCTCCCACCAGCGCCCCCTCGACCGGGAAATTCGGCACGATCGAGTTGCCGACGGCTGCGGCGTAGACATTGCCATGGAACGCATACGCCTGCTGAATCGACAGGCGTTGAAATGCGCCCGCGCCGCCAGCGACCGAGGCAACCACCTCGCCCAGCACCCGCAACGAAGCGGAGATCGAAGCCAGATCGTCGGCGGCGTTGGCGCAGGGCTGGTCACCCACGTCCGCATAGCTGCTCGACGCGTTGATCACCGTGAATGCGGGATGTAGAAACGTCGACCACGGCGTCGCGGCGAGACAGTTCGCGTAACCGGAAAGCGCTGCCGAGAAAGACCAAAGCCGCGCGGGAGCCTGGATCGAAAGGTCCTGGCTGACGCCCAGCGTGTGCGCGGCGTCCTCGAGCAGCCGTTGAAAAGTCTGCGCCGCCGAAGCGTGGGGGATATGGACACCGGATGTGAAGGAGAGCGTCTCGTGAGTCGACGTGGCGGACGCGGGCATCAGATCCGGGGCGATCACGAGGATCTGGCGATAGGCGGCGAAACGGCTCTGAAGTTCGGCGTCGCGCGCCAGCGAGTCCGCACGCTTTTCATGGAAGGCGGCGAGTTTGAGAAAGCGCGCCCGCAACGCATGGCGGACATCGTCCGCCGCGCGAGGCTCCAGCGCCAGCTCGTCAGAATCGGGGATGAACCCGCCTTCGACCGCCTGCGGGCGCTCCAGATAGCTCGCGAACTGCAGCGCCGAGAGCGTGTTGAGCTCGTCGTAGCGCCGCTTCGCGTCGCGGAACGCCTGGAACGCCGGCGAGGCGAGATCGTCGGGATCGCGCTTGAAGGCGATCTCCGCCTGCAGCAGCGTCTCGGCGTGGAAGAAGACGCGACGGCGCATCACGGTGTTGAACTGTTCGGCAAAACGCCGGGCCGCCGGCTCCGGCAGCGCCGCCACCGCCGCGGCCGACGCCTCCCGGCCCTGGGGCGTTGCAAACGCGGGTTCGTCGAACAACGCGAGAATCGCGCGCAGCTCGTCCTGCGCGGCACCGTTGGCCGCGCGGTCCGCCGCGATTCGGGCGGCCACGACTGCGGCCTCCCCCTGCCGGCCGATCGTCGACAAGAGGCGCGCCTGCCCGATCTGGGAGGCGCCAGAACCCGTCGCCGCGACGAAAACCACGTCGCGGCGCAACGCGTCCCGGCTGGGCGCGAGCCCTTCGACGAGCTGGAGCTGGATGGCGGTCTGCAGCGCCGCATGCGAGCCGGGAGCGCGATCCGGGATCAGCGACGAGGCGTCGTAATGCACGGGCACCACGACGGCGGAATCCGCGCCGCCCGGCGCCCGCAGAATGCCGATCAGGTTCCGGGAGGAAACGCTCCGCCATGCGCTCTTCGCCTCGATCGTGGCGCGGCGGCCCAGGTACCGGAGCACGTCCGGTTCCGACGCCACGCGCACGATGTTGACCGGCAAGGTGGCATACGACATTTTTCGGAGATCCTGCGGCGCCAGACGATCAACCCCTTCGGAATGGGTGTAGATGATCGCCTGGAAGCCCAGCTCGGCGTAGGACGCCGGAGCGATGCCGAAGGCGCTTGGCACCGGGTTAGCGAGATCGAGCACCGCGATCTTGTCGTCGAAACGCGTCGCCGCCGCGAGACTGGCGTCGGTGACCGCGAAGAGTTCACCGACGGTGCCGCCGGGCGGCGTGACGACGGGCTGGGCATGGTTCGGCAGAAGCGGCCAGACCGGGATCGGCGTCGCCGACGCCTCGCCGGCCACCCGCAACACGCCGTGGCCGCCCTCGGTCAGGGCGGCGGCGAATTCGACGTCCTGATCGAGGCACTCGAGACCCGCGGCGCGATAGGCCTGCTCGATGATCGCGGCGGCGCGGTCGAGCCCCTCCTGCCCCGGCGCGCGCGAGCCGCATTCCGCAAGCTCGAGAAATCGCGCCTGGACGGCATCGGGCGCGAGGGCGGCCTCCATCGCGGTGCGGTCGGGCGCGCCGTCGGCGACGCGGGCGCCTTCGTATGGCTGTGCCTCGAAGACCGTCGTGTAGAACGCGGCCGCTGCAATCATCGCCGCCAGAAAAAGCGACGTCCCGGCGATCTGCTCCCACTTGCGTCTCATAGCTTCAGGGGATTCCATAGTAGAAATGACTCGATCCGTTCGCCATGGCGAAGGCGTTGATCACGGTGAACATCGCGATGCTCGCCACGCAGCCCACGAACGCGCCGAGGAAGAACGGCTGGAGCTTGCCCGTGACCGCCGTCGCGCCCCAGACCTTGAGCACGGTGAACCGGATGGCCCAGGCGACGAGCAGCGAACCCCAGTTCGCACCGTCGTTGAGGTGCGTGGCGCCGAGCATGAAGCCGATGGGGTGGAACCAGAAGCCCGAGAAGAACTGCCGCAGCAACGCCAGCGCCATCGTCACGACGCCCCCGTAGACCATCATCCCCACGCCCCAGGGCGAAACGCCTCCCGCGGGTTCCGCGCCGCCGCCGCGCAGCCAGGCCGCCGTCGTCTCGTTGAGTTCCGCGCGGTACTTGTCCATGAACCAGTTCAAGCCGTTGAAGGCCCACTGGAAGCGCACGTTGTCGCCGCCGACCGAATAGGCGCTGGAGAGAAACACCCAGCCGCCCACGAACAGACCGCCGATGAGGCCGAGCAGGCAGGTGCCCGCGACGTCGCGGGGACGCAACCGCATCCGCTTGCCGATCTGCACCATTTCGAACTGCATGCCCGGGATCAGGTAGAACACCGTCACCGTCAGGAAGCCGGCGAGGATCAGCGAGACGAGCATCCCGCCCGTTCCGATGACGGTCATGCCGCCGCAGAGCGCCACGAAGCGCATCGAGTTGTAAGGCGTGAAATAGCCGAAGGGCGATCCGCATTCCGCGCGAAACTTCGCGGCCACGAAGCCCACCATCACGAGGAACGCGAACATCAGCAGCATGGAGCCGGAGCTCGCGCCCGCCATCCGCGCCCACGCCATCACGCCCACGTGGCAGAACACCAGCAACGCCACGGCGGCGCGGGAGGAGAGCACTTCGCCATCCGCCCGGGGAAGCCCCTTCCACGCGGCCTTGACCACCTCGGCGAGATGGCGGCGGGACAGAATCAGCACGATGATCACATAGCCGAAGTACGCGCCGATAATCTGCTCGTCGGGCCAAGGGAAGCCGGGGTTGACCTTGATGTCGGTCAGGTAGCCAACGGGGTAGACCAGCCGGCACACCCAGTAGCCCGCGACGATCGAGAGCAGCACGTTGAGCTCGAAGAACACGGCGATGGCCACGATGAAGAGCGACAGTTCGAGGCTCACGGAGAACATCCCGCCCCACGACGGGTCGGTGATGTACTCGCCGAGGTTGATCACCACCGACGGATCGGGGATGCGCGGGTTGAAGGCGTTCCAGCCCTTCAAGCCGCCCAGGATGAACGCGAAGACGAGACCCGCCCAGAAGAACCGATTGCGCCACACGGCGCCGAAGGGAGACGAGGCGTCCTCGTCCTCCGCGCCGATGATGCCCAGCGGAATCTTGGCGTTGGGCATCGGATAGCGGTCTCCATCGGCCCATTTCCGGCGCATGATCGCGTTGACGGCGAAGAACGCGCCGCAGAGAAGAAAGAGGTACGCGGACCAGACGAGCGCCGGGCGGATCCACTCGCGCAGGGGGATGTAGCCCCCGAGACGGTAGGTCAGGCCTCGCAGCGAAAACATGCGATCCGGGCGGATCGCCACGCCGGCGGGCCGCTCGGCGGGTGGCAGGGCGTAGTATTCCGACGCCGCCATCGACTGGCGGCCGCGGAACGCGCCTTCGAGCGCCGCAACGGACATGATCTTGGGATCGGCGAACGCGACTCGGCCGCGGCCCGAGAGTCCGAACCGCACGACGAGGTTGCTGGCGCAGCTTGGGGCCAGCACTTTGCCGTAGGCGCCGATGCGCACGAACCCGGTCTGGTGGAGATACGTTTTCTTCGACGGGCTTCGATCCGTGAACAAGGTATTCTCCACCGGATTGCCATCGGCCTGGACGCGGCAGAAGATTTCGCTGTCGCGCTCGAGCCCCTCGGCCCGGGCGAGGATCGTCACCAGATGCGGATTTCCCGTCTCCGGCGCCCCGCCGCGCGAGCGATCCACGGGAATGTTGAAGATGATCGCGCCTGAATCGGCGTCCGCGGCATTATCGATCACGGGCAGACGCGCGACGCGGTCGGACTCCCATTCGATTGCTTCCCACGCGACGTGGCCTTCCGTGGACGTCGCGACGCCTCGGCGCGTGGGCGCGTCCGCCGCGTCCAGCGCGTCGTCGAGCAGATTGGGGCCGTGCGGCCAGAGGTTGTCGCTGAAGGCGTCGATGTAGTCGAAGCTGGCGTTGCGGAGCGGCGCGGAGGTGATGCCGAGGAAGCGCAGCCAGAACCCCTGGGTCATCATCGGCACGGCCATCATCGTCGCGAACGCCACGCAGACGAGTTCGGCGCGGGTCAGGAGCCGGAACTTGAAGACCGCCGCGAAGACGCCGGTGAACAGGACGAAGCCGAGCAGCACGACGATCGCGGGGATGGGGATCGCCGATTCGGAGATCAGATACGATTCGGCGAGCAGCACCGAGGTGATCTGCGTGTAGATCCCGGCGAGCAGCATGCTCAGAACCGTGGCGACGATGGCCCGCGGCGTCAGCCCGGGGACTCGGGTGGATCGAGGCGCGTTCACCGACTGGTTCTTTCGAGAGTTGTCGGTGCGCAAACACCATCTTGGCTCGCGGATGGGCCCGGTTCGTTATGTCTCACAGGTTCGCGGTCTCGCAGGGTTATAATTTGATTTCAAAGATAAGCGGCTTATTTTATTCTGCCGGCAGTGAAAAAACAAGGGCGTTTTTCCATGTTCACTCCGGAAAAAAGCTCCGGAAAAAAGCCGGAAAAAAGCCGTTGACTTGCAGGCGGCGCGTATGGGATACTGAGTCACGTATAGCGGTGGTATGGCCGTGGGAAACCCTTCGGTAACGCTTTAACAATCCAGGCAAGGTGGACATCATGAAAAACACGCAGTCTCAATCTCGGTTCGCGGCGTTCACGCTGATCGAACTCCTCGTCGTCATTGCAATCATCGGTATTCTCGCGGGCCTGCTCTTCCCGGCGATCAAGGGCGCGCTCGTCGGCGCCAACGCCCTGAAGGTCGGCAACAACGGCAAGAACATCGTCATGGGCATCATCTCCGTCAACACGGAGCGCGAAGCGATGAACATGGGCAGCGTGTGGCCCAGCAAGACCGCGACGTTCAAGGACGGCAAGACCGTGGTCGACTACTCGACGGGCGATGCCGAAGTCTATTTCTCGGATCTGATCGACAGCAAGACGATCGACAACCTCGGCTGGTTCGTCTTCGCGGGCGGCGGCGTTCCGGCCGCGGTCGATTCCACGCAGTTCAAGCTCGGCGGTTACAATGTCTGGAACTACGTGGGCGCGCTCGACGAAGGCGCCGCCGACGACACGCCGTTCCTCTACACCCGCAACTTTGCCATCGAGACCGGGGATCTGCAGACGTTCAGCTCCGCCGATACGATCGACAACACCAACCCCCTCGGCAACAAGCTCGACTCCGCCATGAAGCCGTTTGGCGACCAGCTTGTCGTCTTCGTCCAGAAGGGCGGCGCGATGCAGAACACCAAGAAGAAGTACCTCATCAACGCCAAGCTCTTCTTCGGCAGCTCGATCTTCGGAACGTCCTCCGACGGGACGACGGCCAACAAGAGCGCCACCATCGTGAAGGCGATCGCCAGATAGCCGTCTGAAGCGTCCGGTCCGCCTCCGGGAACCCTCCCGGCGTCCGGCCGTGTCCAATCGGGGAGCCGGTTTTCCGGCTCCCTTTTTCATTCCTCCCATCTCCCGTGATCGCCCAAGTCGCCACCCAGAACGCCATCGACCGGACGTTCGACTACCTCGTCCCGGAAACGCTCGCGGACCGCGTGCGCCCGGGCTCGCGCGTCAAGGTGCCCTTTGGGCCGCGCGTCGTGGAGGGTTTCGTGCTGGCGCTCGCCGAGACTTCCTCCCACGGCGGCGCGCTCAAGCCGATCATCGAGACGGTGGGCGATCGGCCGTGGCTCTCGGCGCCGATGCTCCGCCTCGCCGCCTGGATGGCGGACTACTACATCGCGCCCGTCGAGCTCTGCCTGGGCGCGATGCTGCCCGCTCCCGTGCGCCGCGCCGACGCGCGATTCAAGACGCGCCTGATGATCTCGCGCGTCGATCCCGAGCCCGCGACCCCCGTCCCCACGGCGCGCCAGCGCGAGCTTCTCGACATCCTCGATCGCTCCGGCCCCGTCAACCTCGCCGCCTTCTGTCGCGAATGGCACGTCGCCACCGCCACCGCGCGCAAGCTGGAGCAGGACGGTTTCGTCGCGATCGTCGAGCATGCGGAGCGGCGCGATCCGCTGGCGGGTCGGCGCATCCTCCCCACGCAGCCGCTGGCGCTGACGGCGGAGCAGGCGGCCGCCAAGGCGCTCATCCTCGCCGCGATGGAGGAGGCCTGCGCCGGCGCCGGCCCGGCGAAGCCCGTCCTCCTCCACGGCGTCACCGCGAGCGGCAAGACCGAGGTCTTCCTCCAGTGCATCGCCGAGGCGCTTGCGCGCGGCCGCGGCGCCATCGTCCTCGTCCCCGAAATCGCCCTCACGCCCCAGACCATCCAGCGCTTCGCCTCCCGGTTCGGCACGGCCGTCGCCGTCCTCCACAGCCAGCTCGGGGACGGCGAGCGCCACGACGAGTGGCATCGCATTCACGCCGGCGAGGCGCGCGTCGTCGTCGGCCCGCGCTCGGCGGTCTTCGCCCCCGTCGAAAATCTCGGCGTGATCATCGTGGACGAGGAGCACGAGCCGAGCTACAAGCAGGACGAGACGCCGCGCTACCACGCACGCGACATCGCCGTGATGCGGGGCCTTCTCGAGCCCTGCGCGGTCGTCCTCGGCTCCGCCACGCCCTCGCTCGAGAGCTGGCGCAACGCCCAGGCGGGCAAGTACCGCCTTGCGACGATGACGCGGCGCGCCGTGGACATGGCGATGCCGCGCACCGAGATCGTGGACATGCGCGCGGAGGTCGCGGCGCACGGCACGCTGCCCGTCTTCTCCGAACGCCTCGTCGCCGCCGTCCGCCGCCGCCTCGAGCTCGGCGAGCAGACGATGCTCTTCCTCAACCGCCGCGGCTACGCGCCCTCCGTGATGTGCCCCAAGTGCGGGCACGCCGAGCGCTGCGACAACTGTTCCGTCGGGATGACCTTCCATCTCGACGACGATCTGCTGCGCTGCCATCTCTGCGGCGCGTTCCGCAAAGTCCCCGCGAACTGCCCCGACTGCGGCGAGCCGGGGTACAAGTTCAGCGGCATCGGCACCCAGCGCGTCGAGACGATCGCGAAGCGCCTCTTTCCCTCCGCGCGGATCCAGCGCATGGACGCCGACGTCACGGCCCGCAAGTCGAGCCACGAGGAGATTCTCGACCGCTTCCGCGCCGGCAAGATCGACATCCTCGTCGGCACGCAGATGATCGCCAAGGGCCTCGACTTCCCCAACGTCACGCTCGCGGGCATCCTCAACGCCGACAGCGGGCTCAACATCCCGGACTTCCGGGCCGCGGAGCGCACTTTCCAGCTCATCGCCCAGATGGCGGGGCGCGCCGGGCGCGGCGCCACGCCTGGCGACGTCCTCGTCCAGACGCTCTCGCCGGAGCATCCGGCGATCGTCCACGCGCGGACCGAGGACTTCCAGGGGTTCGCCGAGATCGAGCTGGCCGAGCGGCGCGACCTCGCCTATCCCCCTTTCACGCGATTCGTCTGCATGACGCTGCGGGGTCGCGATCCGGTCAAGGTCGAGGCGCATGCGCAGCGCCTCGCGGACGCGATCGGCGTCTCGGAACGGTTTATCCTCGGAGGACCCGGCCCGGCCCCCCTCGAGAAGACGCAGCAGGACTGGCGCTTCCAGATCACCCTGCGCGGCGCGAGCGCGGCCGCCCTCGCCGGGGCGATCCGCCGCGCCCTCGCCGCGGTCCGGACTCCGGCGGGCGTCGCGGTGGCCATCGACGTCGACGCCCACAATACGCTGTGAGCGCGCTTGCGGGATCGGCGCCGATCGTGTAGACTTCCGGCCATGGCAACGAAAGAAGCGTTAGCGTGCGAGGGCGGGCGATGACGAGTCCTGCGCTGTGGATCGTGGTTCTGACCGGCATCTGCTTCGGCGGGCTGGCCGCCGTGGCGTTGCAGGCGTTCGCCGCCGGGGCGAATGCCTACAGCGGCACGTATTCCTCGAAGACGGCCCGGCAGTTCGAGGACATCTTTCTGTTCATCCCCCCGCGCCGGATCGCCGAGATCGGGTGGATTTGCGCCGCGCTCGCGGCGATTCTCGTCTTTCTCGCCCTCGGCGGCATCGCCGGCTCCGCCGTGGCGATCCTCGTGCGCGGCGCGGTGGCGCTGCTGCTGGGCGCGCTGATGCTCCTCGCGCCGGCGCAGATCCTCGTGCTCCTGCGCAACCGCCGCCGCCGCCGCTTCAACGCCCAGCTCGTGGACGCCCTGACCAACATGGGCAACGCGCTCAAGTCCGGCTTCAGCATCATGCAGGCGATCGAGCACGTCGTGGAGAACGGGGAGAATCCGATCGCCGAGGAGTTCGCCACGCTCCTCCACCAGACGCGCGTGGGCGTCAGCTTCCAGGAGGCGATGCGCAACCTCGACCAGCGCGTCGGCAGCGACGACTTGACGCTCGTCGTGCTCTCCATCGATACGGCCCGCCGCACGGGCGGCAACCTCACCGAGATCTTCGCCAACATCAGCCACACGATCCAGGAACGGCTCCGCATCGAGAACCGCATCCGCACCCTCACCGCCCAGGGCCGCCTCCAAGGCATCGTCCTGGGCATCATGCCGATTGGCCTCGGCTTCGTGCTCAACGTCGTCCAGCCGGACATGATGCAGCCGTTCGTGCGGTCGGCCGCCGGCATCGCCGTGATGGCCGCCGTGGCGATCCTCGTCTTCTGCGGAGCCCTGACGATCCGCAAGATCATCCGCATCGACATCTGAGCGATGGATCCCCATGGCCGACGAGGCACAATAAACGCCCGTCTGCAGCCGTTCCATCCCTATAACCTCGCAATCCAAGGAGAACCCATGAACACGCTTCGCCTGATGATTCCCGTTTGGGTGGCCGTCAGCGCCATCGCCAGCTTCGCCCAGTCCGGCACCGAGCCTCCCCGGAACGCCCCGGAGACCGCCCCCGAGGCCGCCGAGGCTCCGCCTCGCGGTCCCCGGCATGAACCGCGCCTCCGCGAGGGGCGCCAGCAGCGCCCCGATGCCGAGGGACGGCGGCGCGAGATGTGGATCGGCGAAGGCTTCGACGGCCCCGGAGGCCAGAGCATGATGCTGCGGCTTCTCGACAATCCCGAGACCTCCGCCCGTCTCGGCATCCAGCCCGAGGTGCGCGACAAGATCCTGGCGTCCTTCAGGACGATCGACAACGAGATCGCCGCACGACGCACCGAACTCGTCGCGCTTCAGCGCGCCCAGGCCAAGCTCATGGCCGACCGCGCCCCGAAGGAGGCCGTCATGGAGGCCGTGGACAAGGTCTGGAAGTGCCGCGGCGAAATCGCCAAGTTGCAGACGGCCAAGGTCCTCGAACTCCAGAGCAACCTCACGGACGAGCAGATCAAGAAAATCGACACCGTGCTCGCCGAGGAATTCCGCACGCGCCGCATGCGCCAGCTCCGCGATGGCGGCGCGAAGGATCCGCGTGGCCCTGGGCAGCTCCGGGGCGATGGCGATGCGCCTCCGGCCAAGGCGGCCGAGCCGCCGGCCGGGACTGAAGCGCCGAAGGGCAAGTAGCGTTTCTCCAAACGCCTCAGATCCGCCTGGGTCGCCGCCGCGTCCCGGGAGGCTGGAGGACCGCCGTCGCCCTCGTCTTGGGCCGCGTCGGGCGCCCGGGACGATCCGCCAGTCGGATCGCGCGGCGGGATGTCGGGATGCCCGCCGATGATCTGTGTGGTTGCCTTGCGGTAGAATCAATCGATTGACATTTTGAAACGCTTCTCCTAATATGCCCCGAACTCAAATGAGAGGTGGCCACATGATCCGGATTTCGGACATTGCAGAGGATGTCGGGGTTTCCCGTTCGCTCGTATCGAAGGTGCTGAGCGGTCGGATGGGCAGGAGCACCGTGCGTCCCGAACTGGCCGCGAAAATCCAGAGTCGCGCGAGGGAGCTGGGCTATGTGCCCAATGTGTCCGCCCGTGCGCTCTTCTCCGGACGGCAGAGCGCGATTGGCGTCTTCATTTCCCGGCATGGCCAGCCGGGCAGCGGTCTCGTCGAGGCCTTCATCGACGGCGTCGCCGACGAGCTGGCGAAGTCCCGCCAGCGGATGATTCTTCAGTTCTTCCACGATGAAGCGGGCTTCGACGACTGCCTGGCCGTGGCCCACCTCAGCGTTCTCGACGGCGTGGTCGTCGCGGGCGGTCTGTATTTCGACATTCTGCCCAAGATCCGGACGATTCGCGAGCGCGGCGTTCCGGTCGCCTCGATGTTCGACGTGCCGATCGCCCCCGACGTGTCCAATGCCGGAATCGACCAGACCGAGGTCGGCTACGTGGCCACGCGCCACTTGGTCGAATGCGGCTGCCGCCGCCCTGCCTTCATCCGCATCGCCCGCCCTGAGATCAACCTCCGCTTCGCTGGATATCGGCGCGCGCTGGATGAAGCGGGCATCGCCTTCAGCCAGGATCGGATTTGCACGCTGCGCACCTACGAGATCGCGAAACTGCCCGCGCAGATCGAGGCCCTCGTCCGCTCGGGCGTTCCCTTCGATGGCATCGTGGCGGAGTCCGACCGCCAAAGCGCGACGGTGCTGCGGACCCTGCTCGCCGCCGGCATCCACGTGCCGCGCGACGTGAAGGTGATCGGCATCGACGATTCTCCGGTCTGCGGGTTCACCACGATTCCACTGAGCTCCGTCTCCGGTCAGGACCGCCGTCGCGCCGCCCTTGCCGTCCGCCTGCTCATTGAGGAGATCGATGGCAAATTGCCCCGTCACGTTCTCACCCCGCCGATCGTTTCGGCTCGCGAATCCACCGCGACGTCGGATCGCCCCTTTGCGGATTCGCAGTTCTGACGCATCAGCGGCTCGCCGGGAGGGCGTCGCCGGATTTCGCTTTGCATCAGGCGTACGACGTCCTACTCCGGCTCCCCCGGATGCTGGCCGAATACGATCACTGGCGGCTTTTTTCTTGATGCTGCACGCCGCAAGCTGGTAGACTGGCAAGACTTTTTATCACGGAACCCCCCACCATGACTGCCGATACCCTCCGCCAGCTCTACCTCGATTTCTTCAAGTCCAAGGGCCATACCGTCATTTCCGGCGCCTCTTTGATGCCCGAGAACGACCCGACCGTGCTCTTCACCACCGCCGGCATGCACCCGCTCGTGCCCT
>CAYVJM010000048.1:0-12418 GCA_964451695.1 uncultured Lentisphaerales bacterium
TGCGCCATGGGGCATTACGACTTCATCGCAAAAAACGCGCCGTTCCCCGAACGCGCGCTTTCGCTCTCCCTCGCGCCCGAGGTGTTCGACGGCATTTTTACCTATCTTATCCAAAGCGGCAAAACGCTCGAGCTCAACACCTCCGCGTGGCGCAACGACCCCGCATGGGGGCTCGACGTATTCAAGCGCTTCCGCGAGCTCGGCGGCGAATTTGTGACCGTCGGCAGCGACGCCCATAAGCCCACGCGCGTGGGCATGCGCTTTAACGAGGCGCATGAGCTGCTCCGCGTTGTTGTTGCCGATATTGAACAGCTCGTATGTTGCAAGATCCTTCGCGAGGATGCACGACACCACCCCGCTTATTATGTCATCGACATAGGTGAAGTCGCGCATCATATCGCCGTTGTTGAACACCTTTATCGGGCGACCTGCCAGCATGGCGCCAGTGAAAAGCCACATGGCCATATCAGGGCGGCCCCAAGGCCCGTATACGGTGAAGAAGCGCAGCCCCACGGTCTGCAGGCCGAACAAATGCGAATACGTGTGCGCCATCAGCTCGTTCGCCTTCTTCGTCGCGGCGTAGAGGCTCACGGGGTTGTCCACGCGGTCGTCCTCCGAGAAGGGGATCTTCGTGTTGCCGCCGTAGACGCTCGAGCTGGATGCGTAGACGAGGCGCGGAACCTCATGGTGGCGGCATCGTTCGAGGATGTTGACGAACCCCTCGAGGTTGCTCTTGACGTAGGCGCCGGGGTTCTGGAGCGAGTAGCGCACGCCCGCCTGTGCGGCGAGGTTGCAGACGACGTCGAACCGACCCGCCGCGAAGATCCGGTCGAGGGCGTCTCCGTCGCAGAGGTCGACGCGGTGGCCCGTGTAGCCCTTCAGTGCGACGAGGCGCGCGTGGCGCGCTTCTTTCAGGGCGGGGCTGTAGTAGTCGTTGAAGTTGTCGATGCCGACGACCTCGTGCCCCTCGGCGATCAGCCGTTCGGCCAGATGCATCCCGATGAATCCGGCCGCCCCCGTGACTAGAACTCTCATGCCTGCTCTCTCGCTCCTTGCGCCCGCACGGTCGGCGGCGGAAGCCGCTGCGGCCAGTAACGGGTTTGTGTGGCGATTCTAGTAAACCGCCGCCGATCTGGCAAGACGCAACCGAGGTGGCCGGCGCTTGCATCCAAACGGCTTCGCCATGGACGGGAGGCACGACAAGATCACGTTGCCCGTGGCGAATTCGGAGTCTGGCCGGGAACATGCGCCTTGGGCTCGCCGGCGAACATCGCGAACGAAGCCGTTGCGGCTCGCCCGTCCACCAGCAGCTCGACGCCCCACGCGATCTCGAAGAGCGCGCCGCGGTAGCTGTATGGCTCGTCGGGCAGGCAGAACTCGAACGCCTCCTCCTGCGAGGGCTGCGACGGGGCGATTTCATGGACGTCCACGACCTGCGCGTCTTCGACGCCGCTGCCGCGGATCTGCCAGAAGAGCCGGACGCTTGCTCGTCGCGGTGCCTTGGAACATTGCCATGCCGCCTGACCGCGGACACGCTCGCCGGGCCGGTATGCGTCTTGTTCAAGCACCACTGCCAGTTCGTCGCTCATGCCAGCCTCCTGTCCGTCGGGCGCACTTCAAGCCGGATCTCCTCCCGGATGTCCGGCCAGAGCGAAACGACGCCGGCGATCTTGACGCGCCATTCCACCGAAGCCCGGTCGCTTCGGAACGAATGCATCACGTGCGGCGGAAGCGCCGTCTCCACCTCGCCTTGCAGCATCGCCGTGGGATCTGTCGTCTCGAGCATCGTCGTCTGGAAGAACATGCGCTCGGAAGTGCGGGTCGATTTGCCGCTGTGGATCGTGACCTTCTCCACGCCCTCCAGCGTGATCGTCAGCGACGCGACGCGGTTCATCGAGCCCGAGGCGCGGTAGCGCAACCGGATCGGACGGTCGAGGAAGAATCCCGCGCCGTCGGCTGTGATCGCGATTTTCGGATTGAAAAGCCGCAGAATCTCCGCCACGACGCCGACGAGGGCCGCCAGACCGATGATGACGAAGGGAATCAGGAAGACGATCATGCCCCATTGCGGCCGTCCGCTCTGAACGCCTTGCCAGGCCACGAAGAGGAAAACCGACAGGAACGCATTCCATGCGAGGGCGAAGACGACGGCGCCGACGGCGCGTCCGCGGTTCGCCTTCTGGATCGCCGGCCGATAGGGGTCGGGCGCCGCATCCCGGGCGGGGGCGAAGCCGGCGTGCGAGGCGGCGGATCGCCCTGTACGCCCGGCTCGCAGTCCCGCGACGAGGATGCCGCAACCGACGCCGAAGAAGACGAGCGGGAAGAGCGTGTGGAAGAGGATGCCGCCTCCCGCCTGCCGGCTGATCACGCTCTGCGCGGGGTTCGTCGGGTCGACGAAGATGCGGATCTCGCGGCCGACCGGGTGCGCCTGCACGATCGCGGCCTTGCCTTCGTAGCCGCTGCTCGAGACGCCCCAGAAATCGTACCGGTCGTTTTCATAGGCCACGCCATCGACCGTGTAGACGTAGGCGATGTACGGCTTGTACGTCGTGCTGTCGTCGCCGCGGTGTGAGCGCACGGCGCTGGCCGTCACCACGGCGGGCACCTCGGTCCAGGCGGAGGACGCGCGCCACTGCGCGACGTTCGGCAGCAGTTGGGTGCCGACGCCGACGCCCGCGCCCGCGAACACGAGCCCGAAGACGATCAGGATGCCGCGCCCCGTGCGCTTCGTCGCCTTGCTCTTCTCCGTGGGCGATTCGAACCCGCCGGCGCGGCGTTTGCGGGCGCGGGCGATCCACGGACCGAAGGCAACGCCGAGGCCGACCGCGACGAACGGCACCAGGAAGAGGAGCATCGGCCAGGGGAACGCGCCATCGCCGCGCGTCAGCACGGCTTCGGCGGGGTTGGCGGGGTTGACGTAGCACGTTGTCGCGATGTCCGCCGGATAGCGGCGGAGGAGGGGACCCTTCTCGGCGACGGAGTCAAACGTGTAGGTGTCGGACTTCCACCGATAGAGACGACCGACGAGGGCGCGTCCCTTCCAGTCGTAGCGGTAGGTGGCGGAAAAGGCGTACTGTCCCTCGCCAACCGAGTCGATGGCGGACTTCTCGATGGTGCAGGGCGTGGGCGTCCATTCGAGGATGGCGCGGGCCTCGCGATGCTGCCGGAGGATCATGGAGCCCATGAACAGCGCGAAGCCGGCGAAGACGAGGCCGAACAGCGTCGTCCCAAGCCGGGGCCCGCCGGAGGGCGGGGCGCTGGAGGCCGGACGCGACACGCGGAAGCCGCGGATGGACATGGGGTGGATTCCTTTCGGTGTGGACGAGCGGCGGGCCGTCGAGTTAGCCGCCGAGGCGGGTGCGGAGTTCGGCCAGCACGTCTTTCGAGCGCGAGCAGCCGACGCGCGAGACGCCGGTGGCGCGGGCTTCGAGGAGCTGGTCGAGGGTGCGGATGCCGCCGGCGGCCTTGATCTGGACTTCGGGCCCGATATTGGCCTTCATCAGCTTCAGGTCGGCGATCGTCGCGCCGCCCGTTCCGAAGCCGGTCGAGGTCTTGACCCAGTCGCAGCGCAGCTCCGTGCAGATTTGGCAGAGGCGGATCTTCTCGGCGTCGTCGAGGAAGCAGTTCTCGAAGATCACCTTGATCTTGCGGCCGGCGGCGTGGACGGCGGCGGTGACGGCGGCGATGTCCGCTTTGACGTAGGCCCAGTCGCCGTCCTTGACCTTGGCGACGTTGACGACCATGTCGAGTTCTTCGCCGCCGTCCTCCATGGCGATCCGGGCCTCGGCGACCTTGGCGGCGGTGGCGTGGGTGCCGTGGGGAAAGCCGATGACGGTGCAGGTCTTGACGCCGGAGCCAGCGAGGAGGCGTGCGCAGTCGGCCACGAAGAAGGGGCAGATGCAGACGCTGGCGCATTGGTTTTCGGCCGCGAACCGGCAGGCCGCTTCGAAGACCTCGCGGCGGCTGTTCGGGGCCAGCACCGTGTGGTCGATCATGCCCGCGATCTCGGCAAAGGCGGGAGGGCGTTGGAGAGTCGGCTCAGGATTCTGCGCGAGACGCTGTGTTGAGGGAGGAGTAAGTGTGGGGGACGGAGTAAGTGTGGGATCAAGTGTCATGGTTGAAAACCTCTGAGAGAGAGCTTAGCATCGCCGCAATCGATCTTAACATTTCCCGTCCGTCTTGGGCACAGAAATCCCGACACAATCCCGACCATCGGGCACTCGGGCGCGATGACGTGCTCGAACGGGTGGCACTGATGCAGAATCAGGACAGGATGATGCGGAGAAGGGCCTTTGCGAGTTCTGAGCCGGGTTTCGCCAGTCTGCAGCCTTTTTTTGTTAACTCGATGACGCCGAGCGTCTCGAGCTTTTTCAGGTGGCGGGCCATTGCCTCAGGGCTGATGTCCAGCGTTTCGCAGAGATCCGCAGGCTGAAGGTTATCCGCATGGGCCAAGGCGCGGACGATGGCGATGCGGCGCGGATGGGTGTAGGCCTGCATCGCGCTTCTGACGTCCTGTTCGGGCATTCGGCTGTCGACGAGTGCGCGCTTCGCCGCGTCGAGGAACGGCTTGGCCGTTGCGACTGTGGAATCGGGTTCCGGATGGTAATGGGCCCACCGGCTCCGCCGTCTGGATGAAAGGATTCCGCGCGACTGCAAGGCGCGCAAGGCGAGGCTTGTCTTGGGTTCCGTCAACCCGGCGGCGGCGGCGACGTCTTCAACCGTGCGCCCCGGAGTCTTCAGTACGGCCTTGAGGCAGCGCAGTCGGTTGAGACTGGCAAGCACCCGGCATGTCCGCCAGAGCGTCGGCGCCAGACTGTCTTCCTTTTTCTTCATTTTCGCTCCTTACATCATTTCACATATTCGAATATGTGACAGAAACATCTTCGATTATTACACGGAAAGAGGCTTTGGGCAAGTTGATTCGTCATGCTGTTCTCTGTTATTCACCCCATTCACATATTCGAATATGTGACGGAAATGGCCGATGGTGCTTTACACATGGAGTCTGGGGAACTCAAGTCGAATGCAACGTCAAACGCGTCAATCGTCGTGCCGCATCAACGGCTTTCAGAGATGTTCAGGACTGCACCGCCGAGGCGGCGTAGAGGATAGTTGATATCCGATACAAGGTCGGCGTCGGCGGCGAAGGCGCGGCCGTAGAGCTTGTCGACTCGCGCGTCGAGCTTGGCGTGCGACTTCGACAAGTCGCCCAATGCGGGTCTGGCCTCTTCCCCGTTGGGCGGAGAGGTTCTCCCGTCGATTTCAGACCCTCACCAGCCAACGCTCCGCCAGCGCCCATCCGATCCAGACGCAAAGCACGCTCACGGCAAGGCTGGCGGCGGCGTAGGCGGCGGCGCCTGCGTGCTGTTGCGCGCGCAGGAGCTGGAGCACTTCGGCGGAGAATGTGGAGAAGGTGGTGAAGCCGCCGCAGAAGCCGATGGCGAGCAGATGCCGGGCGACAGCGCCGCCTTGGCCCGCGGCGCCGCATGCGAGGATGGCGCCGAGGATCAACGCGCCGAGCGCGTTCACCCCGAAGGTGGCCAGCGGCTGCCAGAGTCCGCACCCGGCCACGGCGACGCTCGCGAGGTAGCGCAACACGCTGCCGGCGAAACCGCCAAGGCCGACGTAGAGCGAGTGCACCAGCACGGCGTTCATGGCGCGGGAGGACTCCGGGCTAGTCGAGGGTGTGCACGAGCAGGCCGCTGCGCAGCTTCGGCTCGAACCAGGTGCTCTTGGGAGGCATGGTCTGCCCGGCGTCGGCGATCGCCATCATCTGGTCGAGCGTCGTCGGGAACATCGCGAACGCGACGGCCGCCTGGCCGGAGTCCACGAGACGGACGAGCTCGTCGTTGCCGCGGATGCCGCCGACGAAGAAGATCCGCGTGTCAGTGCGCGGATCGCCGATGCCGAGGATCGGCGCCAGCAGATCCTCCTGGAGGCGGCTCACGTCGAGCTGCGACACGGGGTCCTTCTGGACGGCCTCGGGGAGGCGCCAGGTCAGCCGGCGCCAGCGTCCGCCCAGGTACATGGCGCAGGAACAGGGGGCGGAGAGAGCGGGAGATGTGGCGCCCTCGACCTTGAACACGGCGGCGACGCGCTGGAGGAAGGCGTCGGGCGAGAGGCCGTTGAGATCCTTGACGCAGCGGTTGTAGGGGAGGATCCGGAGCTGCGATGCGGGGAACAGGCAGGCCATGAAGCGGTTGTATTCGGCGGAGGGATCGCCGGCGGCGCCGGCGGCTTCACGGCGCGCCATACCGGCGCGGAACGACGCGGCGGAGCGGTGGTGGCCGTCGGCGATGTAGACCTTGGGGACGTTGCGGAAGGCTTGGACAAACGCTTCGGTCCGCGCGACCTTCCAGACCGTGTGCTGGATGCCGTCGCAGGCTGCGAAGTCGTAAAGCGGCGTGGCGGCGCATTCGCTCTCCACCAGCCAGTCGATCGCGGCGACTTCGCGGTAGGCGAGGAAGACCTGCCCGGTGTTGGCATTCGTCGCCAGGATGTGCTTCGTGCGGTCGTCTTCCTTGTCCTTGCGGGTCTTCTCGTGGCGGAGGATGACGTTGTTGGCGTAGTCGTCGATGTCGCAGCAGGCGACGACGGCGGTCTGGGCGCGGCCGTTCATCGTCTGACGGTAGAGATACAGGGCGGGGGCGTCTTCGCGCACGAGCTTGCCCTCGGCGACGAGGCGGTCGAGCGCGGCGCGCGCCTGCCGGTAGACGGCCTCGGCGTGAGGATCGGTCTCCGGCGGGAGATCGATTTCGGAGCGCACGACGTGGAGGAAGGAGTCCGGCAGGCCCGTGGCCATTTCAACGGCCTCGGCGGTGTCCATGACGTCGTAGGGGAGGGAAGCGATCGCCCGGGCGCTGTTCTTGCGGGGACGCAAGGCTGGGAATGGGGATATCTTCATAGGCGTTACTCCTGTCTGTGCCGGGGACAAGGTACCACACAGTCCGGTCGAATACAAGGGTCGAATACAAGAATGAAAGGGCGCGCAAATGCCGTTTGACGGGGTTCGCTCGTCTGGTGTATAGTGCAACCGTTTTCCGCGCCATAAACAACGGCGCGAGCCACCCTTTCGAGGAGACCTATCGCATGTCAGACGACAATATGGATTCAGAGCCCGCCACCCCGTTGAAACGAGCCTGCGGACTCATTGTGGACTTTGACTTCGCGCTCATCGACGGCGTTGCCGCGCTGGACAAGGCCTGCGTCAAGGCGCTGGGCGCGGGCGGTGCGAAGACCGACGCCACGACTTTCCCCCGCCGTCTGTTCGGCCAGCGGATTCATGCCGTCCTGCACGCACTCCTCCCTGGAGAAGGCAAGGCGGAGGCGGCCGCGGCCGCAATCGCCGCGGACATGGACCAGGCGGCCGCGAAGGCCCCGGTCAACGAGACCGTGCTGGCGATCTGCAAGCGCGCGCTGGATGAGAACGTGCATCTGGCATTCGTCACGATGCGCACGCCGGGCGTCGTCGAGGCCCGAATCGCCGCCCTCGGCCTGGATGGCGCCGTCGTCATCAAGTCCGAGCGCTGCGAGCGCTTCGGCGAGCATCCGGCGGACGTCTGGAGCCGCTCCGCGCGCACGTTGAAGCTCAACGCCCGCTTCTGCACCGCGATCGCGGCCAGCGCGGCGGCCGTGCGGCAGGCCGTCATGGCCGGCATGCGCACCGCGGCCTTCACGAATCCGCTCATCGGCTTCCAGGACTTCGCCGGCGTCGATTTCGCGGCGGAGGGCGTCCCGGGAAGCGAGGCCGTCGAGGCCGTGATGGCGCTTGTGAACGCCCGCCTCTAGTGGCGGCGCTCAGCGTCCGAACCGCCGGTCCAGCTCGCGGAACGAGGTGAAGATCATCGTCGGCCGCCCTGCGGGGCTCGTGTAGGGCATCTCGCAGGCCGCCAGCTCGGCGATGATCGCGTTGAGTTCCTTGGGCGAGAGCGGGCCGCGCGTGCGCACGGCGGCGCGGCTCGCCGCCTTCGCGACGAGTTCTTCGCGCCAGCGCTCGCGCCCGCGCCGTCCGGAGCCGGCCTCGTCGAGCGCGGCGGCCGTGTCGAGCAGCACGGCCTCGCAGGATGCGCCCGCCAAGGCGTCGGGCACGGCGTCGATCATGAAGGCGTCCTTCCCGAAGGGCTGGATTTCAAAGCCCATTTCCGCGAGCACGGGCAGGACGCTCTCGACGCGCCGGTGGTCGAGGGGTTTCATTTCGACCGTCTGGGGAATGAGCAGACGCTGGGAGGCGCGTCCCGCGCCCGTCGCGACGCGCAGGAGCCTTTCGTAGAGCACGCGTTCGTGGGCTGCGGCGGGATCGACGACCGTGTAGCCGTCGTCCGTCTCCAGCAGCGCATACCCTGCGGCGAGGCGGCCGACGATTCGAAACTGGGTCCACGGCGAGCCCGGCGGCATCTGCACCATGGCTTCCGGAAACGGTGCCGCCTCCGCCGGCGTGCCGCGCCCGGGGAGGGCGGCGGGCGCGGCAAAGGGAAACGCCGGCAGCGGGCGTTCGGGGGGCGCTGCGGCGGGGACCCCGGCGGGAAACGCTGGCGGGGTGGCGGAATTCGCTCCCGCCGGCTCGGCCTGGACGGGCGGCGGCGACTCCCACGGCGCGGGCGGCGCCACGCGCGGAGGCACGACGACGCCAGCTCGGTTGAGCGCGGAGGCGATCGCCGCGATCACGGCCTCGCGGACGTCGGCGAGGCGGCGGAAGCGCACCTCGCGTTTCGTCGGATGGACGTTCACGTCCACGTCGTCCGGGGGAAGGTCGATGAAGAGATAGAGGACGGGCTTGCGGCTCTCCTCGAGCTTCGGATAGGCCTCGGAGATGGCGTTGAGGACGACGGGCGCGGTTGCGGGGCGGCGGTTGATGTAGATGAACTGGCCGTTGCGGTCGCCGCGCGTCCAGGAAGGAAGCCCTGCGAAGCCGTGGACGCGGATCGCGCCCAGCGTGGCGTCCACGGGCACGAGGCGCTCGATGTCGTCCGCGGCGCCGAGTTCGAGGATGCGGTCGCGCAGCGAAGGCGCGGCGGCGAGCTGGTAGGCGAAGTCGCCGTCGCACTTCAGCGAGAAGGCCACGTCGTGGTGGGCGATGGCGTGGACGACGAACGTGTTGCGGATGTGGGCCTGTTCGGTCTGATACGCGCGGAGGAAGTTGCGCCGCGCAGGCACGTTGAAGAAGAGGTCGCGGACCTCGATGCACGTCCCTGCCGGGCAGCCGCAGTCCTGGACGTCCTGAAGCCGGCCGCCGGCGATCACGACCTCGGTGCCGGATTCGTCTTCCGGGCGGCGCGTGCGCAAGGTGAAGCGCGAGACCGACGCGATCGAGGCGAGCGCCTCGCCGCGGAAGCCCAGCGTGGCGATGTGCTCGATGTCGTCCACGTCGCGGATCTTGCTCGTGGCCTGGCGTTCGGGCGCCATGATCGCGTCGTCCCGGTTCATCCCGGAGCCGTTGTCGGCGACGCTGACGAGCTTGCGGCCGCCGGCGGTCACCACGACGTCGATGCGCGTGGCGCCGGCGTCGAGCGCGTTCTCCAGCAGCTCCTTGACGACCGAAGCGGGGCGTTCGACAACCTCCCCTGCGGCGATCTTGTTCGCCACGTGGGTCGAGAGCATCCTGATTTTGGAACCTTCGCCACCGCTCATGGCGCAATTCTACCATATCGCCGGTCAAAATGAAAACGGCGCGATTTGCATTGAAAAACGTCGGGGCTTTTTCTACCATGATGCACATCTGGCGAGTCCAAACCAAGGAGCGTTGCATGGCGTTGGCGAAAATCATCTCGGGGGCGGTGTTCGGGATCGAGGCGTTTCCCGTCGAGATCGAGACGGACGTCGGGATGAGCGGCGATCCGCAGATCGTCACCGTCGGACTCCCGGACGCCGCCGTGCGCGAGAGCCAGTACCGCGTTTCCACCGCGATTGCCAACTGCGGCTACGAGCCGTTCGTCGGGCGCGTCACCGTCAACCTCGCCCCGGCCGACATCCGCAAGGAGGGGCCGTGCTTCGACCTGCCGATCGCCATGGGCATCCTCGTCGCCTCCGGCGCCATCGACCTGGAGGGGGCGCCGTTGCGCCGCAAGCCCGGCCAGCCGCCTCCGCGGCCGCGCCGCCCGATGGACCTCGCCACGGTCGCGATGATCGGCGAGCTCTCGCTGGCAGGGGAGGTGAGGCGCGTCCGCGGCGTGCTTCCCATCGCGATGAAGATGCGCGAGATCGGCGTGCGCGCGTTCATCGTCCCGGAGGAGAACGCCGCCGAGGCGGCCCTCGTCGAGGGGCTTGCGGTCTACCCCGTGCGGACGCTCACGCAGGCCGCCCAGCTCGTCACCGGCGAGGACGACCTCGCGCGGCCCGTTGCCATGCACGTCGAAGACCTCTACGAGGAGCGCGCCGCGGCGGAACCGGATTTCGTCGAGGTCAAGGGCCAGGAGATGGCCAAGCGCGCGATCGAGGTCGCCGTCGCCGGAGGCCACAACATTTTGATGGTCGGGCCGCCGGGGACGGGGAAGTCGATGCTCGCGCGCCGCATCCCCTCGATCCTGCCGCCGCTCACCCTCGACGAGGCGCTGGAGGTCACGAAGATCCACAGCATCGCCGGGCTGCTGCCCTCCGAGACGCCGCTCCTGACGCAGCGCCCGTTCCGTTCGCCCCACCACACGGTCTCCGACGCCGGGCTCCTCGGCGGCGGTACGCACCCGAGTCCGGGGGAGGTGACGCTGGCGCATCTGGGCGTGCTCTTCCTCGACGAGCTGCCGGAGTTCCATCGCAGCGCGCTGGAGGTGATGCGCCAGCCGCTGGAGGACGGCTTCGTGACGATCTCGCGCGTGGCGGGCAGCTCCGTTTTTCCGAGCCGCTTCATCCTCGTCGCGGCGATGAACCCGTGTCCCTGCGGCTTCTTCGGCGACGCGAACCGCGGCTGCCGTTGCTCCCAGGCCCAGCTTCGCAACTACCGCGGTCGCATCTCCGGGCCGCTGCTCGACCGCATCGACATCCAAATCCAAGTGCCGGCGACGAAGTTCCAGGACCTGCAGAGCATCCCCGCAGGCAACGCGAGCGCGACGATGCGCGCATCCGTGGCCAAGGCTCGCGATGTGCAGGCCGCGCGCTTCGCCGGCTCGCGCAAGATCCGCGTCAACGCGGCGATGGGCCGCCGCGAGATCGAGACGCACTGCCACCTCGACGAGCCCGCGCGCGAGGTGCTCAACTTCGCGATGGGCGAGATGCGCTTCAGCCCGCGCGCCCACGACCGCATCCTGAAGGTCGCGCGCACCATCGCGGACATGGACGGCAGCGCGACCGTCCGCCCTTCCGACCTCCACGAGGCGCTCCAGTATCGCTCGCTCGACCGCGCGATGTGGGGTCTCTGATCTTCGCAATCCAGGACGCCCCGCCATGTTCGACGCCATCAGCGACCCCGTTCTCGCCTTCGTCGTCATCGCCCTGACGATGCTCCTCTCGCCGCTCGCCGCGAAGCGGCTCCGCGTGCCCGATCTGGTTCTGCTCCTCGTCTCCGGGGCGGTTCTCGCCGCGATGACGCTCTTCGGCAGTGTGGGCATGCTCTACATCATGTTCCTGGCCGGGATCGAGATCGACCTCAACCGTTTCGCCCAGGCGCGGGGGCGCAGCGTGGTCTTCGGCCTGTTGACCTTCGCCGTGCCGCAGGGCGTGGGCACGTTGGTGGGATTCTACGTCCTGGGCATGAACCTGACCGCCTCGCTCCTGCTCGCCAGCATGTTCGCCTCGCACACGCTGCTCGCCTATCCCATCGCCAGCCGACTCGGCCTCGCGCGCACGGAGCCGGTGGCGGTGACCGTCGGCGCGACGATCCTGACGGACACGCTGGCGCTGCTCGTGCTCGCCGTGATCGCGGACGCCCATCGCGGCGTGGCGCTGGGACCGGTCTTCTGGCTTGGCATCGGAGGCGGCATGGTGGCCCTCGTCGCGTTGACGTGGCTCGGGATTCCGCGCGTGACGCGCTGGTTCTTCGAGAACGTCTCCGAGGCGGGCGGCGCGCAGTTCCTCTTCGTCCTCGTCGTCGTGTGCGGCTGCTCCTACCTCTCCCACTTCGCCAAACTCGAGCCGATCATCGGCGCGTTCCTCGCCGGCGCGGCGTTCAACCGCCTGATCCCGGCGCAAAGCGTGCTGATGAACCGGGTCGTCTTCGCCGGCAACACGCTCTTCATCCCCTTCTTCCTCCTCTCCGTGGGCATGCTCGTGGACGTGCGCGCGTTCGGGGGCTCCCCACGGGGCCTCGTCGTCGGCGCCGCGATGGTCGTGACCGTCGTCGCGACGAAGCACGCGGCGGCGTGGATCGCCGGGGCCTGCTTCGGCTACGACCGGGACGCGCGCCAGCTCATGTTCGGCCTCAGCGTCGTCCAGGCTGCCGCGACGCTGGCCGCCGTGCTCGTGGGCCACCAGATCGGCATCTTCGACGACG
>CAYVJM010000049.1:0-12257 GCA_964451695.1 uncultured Lentisphaerales bacterium
CGAGCCGCATTCGCCCGTGCCCTCGGCGTGGGCGCCTCAGCAGTACCGACGCGGCCCCTCGACAGGCTCAGGGACGCGTCGCCCGTGGCAACCCGTCGAAGCCTGCCCTGAGCCTGTCGAAGGGCCGGGTTGCCACCCCTCCCTTGACGGCGACAAGGGATTGGCTCACTCCAAACCCATTCGACGCGGCTCGCCGGGACGGCTTCGCCCCACCCCGCTCCGCGCACCCCCGGCGACTGACCGTATGCCGCTCGACCCCCATTTCGCATGGCGCCGAGGATGCCGTTTTGGTATCGTGTCCCCCATCATGACGGCATCGTTGCGCAACCGATCCCTCTCGCCTCGGGCCCGGCATTTCGCCGCCTGGGCCGTCCCCGGGCTGGCCGCCTGCGCCGGCGCCGCGACGCTCGCCTGGTGGACGCTCCACGATCCCGCATCGGATCTCGTCGTGTACGTGCCAGGCCTCGACGGAGAACCGTCGCAGACTTCCGTCGCCGACGCGGTCGCCATCGGCGCAGTCTTCGCCGCCGGCAACGGCTCGCCTGCGCCGCTGGGCGGCTCCTGGCCCCGCTTCCGCGGCCCGGCGGGCGACAACATCTGCACCGACCCCGAACCTCTCGCCGAACACTGGACCGGCGACCAGCCGCGCACGCTCTGGGAGATTCCCCTCGGCGAAGGCCACGCCGGCGCCGCCATCCACCACGGGCGCGTCTACGTCCTCGACTACGAGGAGACGACCCGGCGCGAACTGCTGCGATGTCTCTCGCTCGCCGATGGACGCGAGATCTGGCACCGGGGCCATGCTCTCGACGTGCCCCGCAACCACGGGATGTCGCGCACCGTTCCCGCCGTCGATGGCGACTACGTCGTGACGCTCGGCCCCAAATGCCAGGCAATGTGCGTAGACGCCGCGTCCGGCGCGCTGCGCTGGGGACTCGATCTGGTCCGGGACTTCGGTGCGGAAGTGCCGATGTGGTACACAGGCCAATGCCCCCTGATCGCCGACGGAGTCGCCGTGCTCGCTCCTGCCGGCCCGGAGACGCTGATGATGGGCGTGGACTGCGCCACGGGGACGATCCGCTGGCGGACGCCCAATCCCCAGCGGCTCAAGATGTCCCACGCCTCCATCGTCCCGGCCGTCATCGCGGGCGTTCGCCAGTACGTCTACGCCGCCCTCGGCGGGATGACAGGCGTCTGCGCAGAACCCGGCCGAGAAGGCGAACTCCTCTGGTTCACGGCGGAATGGGATCGCTCCGTGATCGCGCCATCGCCGCTCGTCCTCGCCGACGGACGCATCTTCGTCACCGCCGGCTACGGCGGCGGGGGCGCAGTCCTGCGCGTCATCCGCGAAGGCGACGCCTTCCGCGTCGAACGCCTCCTTGGCTACCGCTCCAGCGAAGGCCTCGCTTCGGAACAGCAGACGCCCGTCGACGTGGGCGGCTTCCTCTTCGGGGTGCTCCCCAACGACGGCGGAACGTTCCGCAACCAGCTCGTCTGCGTCAAGCCCGACGATCCGCGCACGTTCCTCTGGACGAGCGGGCGTGATCGCCGCTTCGGTCTCGGTCCGTATCTGGCGGTGGGCGACCGGCTAATCGCGCTCGCCGACGACGGTACGCTGACCCTGCTGCGCGCCACGCCCGCCGGCTACGAAGAGCTGGGACACAAACGCATTCTGGACGGGCGGGACGCCTGGGCGCCGATGGCGCTGGCCGATGGCCGTCTCGTCCTTCGCGACAGCACGCGCCTCGTCTGCATCGACTTGAGAAAGGACGCCACGCCATGAACAAGGGAACCGCCGCAACGCTCGTCCTCGGGCTTCTCGCCTTCGCCGCCGCCTGGCAGCTCCAGCGCCCGCGTCGAGAGACGCCCGCCGAAGGCACTCCCCTCCCCGCCCCGTCCGCGCCGTCCGAAGACACCGGACGATTTCCTGCCTTCCAGGCGAACCTCGACGCGCTTGCGACCGTGGACGCCTCCGCCGTGCTCTATCGCGAAGCGGCGCCTCTGGACCTCCCCAGCCTCGATGCGCTGCGTGCCGTGGCCGTCGGCGCCGACGGACGCCTCTATGCAGGCGGCGGCACGAACATTCTCGTGCTGGCGCCCGATGGCGGCGTCCTCCGCCGCGTCGGGGTCGCGGGCAATGTCACCTGCCTCGCCGTCGACAGCGCCGGACGCCTCTACGCGGGTCTCGGGTCGTCGGTCCAGGCGTTCACGCCCGACGGCGTTCGCGCGAACGTGTTCGAAGGACTGGGCACGAATTCGCTCGCGACCTCGATCGCCGCCACGACGGACCACGTCTTCGTGGCGGACGCCGGCTCGCGCGTCGTGGCGCGCTATACCCCGTCCGGCGTGCGCGAGCGGACGTTCGATGGCCGCGCGACGGGGTCGCCCGAGGCGGGCTTTCGGGTGCCCAGCCCATACTTCGATCTCGCGCTGGGCGAAGGCGACGTGCTGTGGGTCGCGAATCCCGGCCGCCACCGGCTGGAGGAATACGACTTCGACGGCGTCCGCATTGACGCCTGGGAAGAGCGCTCCGGGCCGGCAATCGACGCGTTCTGCGGCTGCTGCAATCCCGCGCACATCGCGCGGCGCGAGGACGGCGCGATCGTCACCGCCGAGAAGGGCTTCCGGCGCATCAAGGTGCATTCCCGCCGTGGCCAGTTCCTAGGCGTCGTGGCCCCCCCAGAAGTCTTTGAGGATCACCCGTGGGCGCTCGACATCGCCATCGCGCCGGACGGACGGGTCCTCGTCGCCGATCCGGCGCGCATCCAGATCCGCATCTTCGTCATGGCTCGTAAACCTGATTGAAGACGCGAGGCTCCTTGTGTTCTTCCAGCTTGAACGACGGCAGACCTTCGCCGGTCACGAGGTTCCAGCGCATCCACGACCGAGAAAGCGCCTTGGTCATCCCCGGATACTGGAACGACACGTGCTCGAATCTCAAAATGCCTCGCCATCGCCAAATCCTCCGCCGACGCGCCGACACGGTCGGCGCGTCAAGAAAGTAATGCGGCCATGATCATCGAAACGCATCATATTGCGACTGTTCTGCTGGGCGTGGCGGCCCTCTCGGCGCCGGGATTCGGCACGACGAATCGGGTTAGCGACTCGAAGGCTTTGCTGAAGGCGCTCTCGGAAGCGCGCCCTGGGACGACGATCGTTCTGGCGTCCGGCCGATACGAAGGGGGCTTGCGCATCGCGAATGTCCATGGGAGCCGGGAGCGTCCTGTGGTTGTCGTCGCCGAGAATCCCGACGACCCGCCCTGCTTCACGGGAGGCCGGCAGGCCATCCACTTCGTCGACTGCAACGACGTCGCGCTACGGCACGTCAAGATCGTCGGGTGCCTCGACAACGGCGTCAACGCCGACGACGGCGGCAGCTTCGACACGCCATCCCGTGGCATGGTGTTCGAGGGCTTGACCATCGAAGCCGTCGGCCCGCAGGGCAACCACGACGCCCTGAAGCTCTCCGGACTCCGCGACTTCGCCGTCCGAGGATGCACCTTCTCGGGTTGGGGAGGCTCCGCCATCGACATGGTCGGCTGCCAGGACGGCCTCGTTGAAGACTGCCGTTTTCTCGGCAGAGAAGGTTTCTCCCAGAACAGCGGCGTGCAGACCAAGGGCGGGAGCGAGCGCATCGTCATCCGGAGAAACTTCTTCCGGGACGCGGGACAGCGGGCCGTCAACATCGGCGGGAGCACCGGGCTGGCCTTCTTCCGGCCCGCCGTCCAGCGCTACGAGGCCAGGGACGTCCGCGTGGAGGGAAACCACTTCGTCGGCAGCGAGGCGCCGATCGCCTTCGTCACGGCGGTCGACTGCCAAGTGCGCCTCAACACCATCGTCCATCCCGGGAAATGGGTTCTGCGAATCCTGCAGGAGCAGCCGTTGGATCGCTTCATGCCCTGCCAAGGCGGCGTGTTCGAAGGCAATCTCGTCCTCTTCGACCACCGCGTCCGGATCGTGGCCAACATCGGGCCGGACACCCGGGCCGAAACCTTCGTGTTCCGGGGGAACGCCTGGTACGACACCCAGGGCGATCGCCCTCCCCCGCTGCCGGCACCCCTCCGCGAAACCGAAGGCGTCTACCGGGTGAATCCGCTTCTGGCGGATCCGGAACGCGAATTCTTTCGCCGCCCGATTTCGCAGTGATCGTGAACGGATTCGCGCACGCCTGGTGCGCGGGGAGCTTGACGAGCCAATATCCGTCCTCTCCGGCGACGGTTTCGGCCTCGCCGCCGAGGGAGCTTCTCACCGTCACCTTGGCGCCGCTTTCAGCCCACCCCCAGACCGGGCAGTCGACATCGCGCTGCAGGACCGCGTGGTCCGAGAGCACGGAGGCGAAGGACAGCGGATCGGCGCTCGCGACAACTGCAGCGGCGACAACGAAGGCGGCGGCAAGGACGGTGGCTTTCATGACTACTCCTCGACGGAGATGGCTGCGATCAACGGGATCTGGTCGCCGTTCGCGGAGACGATGTCGATGGCGGCGATGCTCTTCTCGGGATGCGGGTTCTGCCACCGCCAAAGATAGAGGCCGCGGTTGCGAGGCGTGAAGAACGCATTCACGTCGAGGATTTCGCGCTTGGAGGCGCGAACGGCGAGCAGCGCGTCCGCGGCCACGTTGTCCGGGTTCATGAAGTTGTAGGCGGACTTCCTCCCGTCCCACTTGAACGAATAGGAGATGTTGAAGCCGCGCTGGTATTGGGCGAGGTAGGCGCCGCGGATGCTCCCGAACGTCTGGCCGATGTACATTTCGTTGTCCACGATGGGCTTGCCGTCGGCCAGCGCGCGAAGCAGGTGCGCATCCAGGCTGCCGCCGCCGTTCGTGCGGGAGCAGACGACGCCGAGCGGCTTGTAGCAGCGGTAGAGGTCGAGGCCGCGCGTGCGGGTCATGCAGGGCTGGAAGGTCGCGAGCGCTCCCCGATCGGTCTTCGCGACGATGGCCGCGCCTTCCTCCAGGAGCGAGGCGAAGCACGTCTCGATGAATTTCGTGTACTCCACGAGGAAGGCCGTGGGGTTCTTCGCATCGCCGTAGGCGGTCGCGAGCGCCTCGAAGCTCTCGAACTGCCTGGCGCCGGCCTCGGATGCGGCCCAGGCGCGGTTGAGCTTCTCGATGGATCCGTACCGGGCCTTCATCTTCTCGGCGAAGCACTGCTTCGCGTACGGAGACTCGTCCCAGCAGGACGGCTCGTTGAACAACTCGTAGCACCAGGGATGGACGCCCGTGCGGATAGTCTTCTTCTCGTGCGTGGCGGGATCCTCGACCTCGTAGGAGAAGTCCATGCAGCCCTTGACGACCTCCTCCCACATGTGCTTCCACACGCCGCGCCCCTGAGGGTGGACGATGCTGTAGGGCACCCAGTGGTGATGCCCCTGCGTCCAGGCGTCGTTGCTCAGGCGTCCGGGATCGCCGAGCTTGCCGCATTCGGAGTGGTTGCAGAAGCTGTCCGCGAGCTTCGGGTCTTTCTTGCACTTCGGCGGATCGACCTTGCGATCCGGATCGAGCGGAATGTCGCTGTGCCACATCGAGCCGTGGGACCATTCGGACGCGGTGATGTCGACGTACATCGACAGGCCGTTCGTGGCGACCGTGGCGATGAGCGCCGCGTTGCGGGGCTCGTTCCCCATGCTCGGACGATACAGCTTCTTCATCCACGCGAGCGGACCGGAAAAGCCTCCGGCGTCGAGGCCAAGGCGCTGGCAGTCCTCGTAGTTCGGGAGGCCCTTGTAGAACCAGTCGAGGGGGTGGCCCTCCCGCTTCTGCGTCAGACTCCACTCGGCGCCGCCGTGCCAGAGCGTGGCCGGGAAGTAGCGGGGGACGCCGTTCACCTCGAGAGAGCCGTCCTTCGCGATGACGAATCCGCGATTCGCCGGCGCGCCTTTTTCGAACGGAAGCCGTTCGGACGGGGGAATCGTCTCGTACGCCGGAAACGGATCGTAGTCGAGGGGCGCCGCGCTGGCGGTGACGAGCGTGGCGGCGGCGATGGCGAGACAGGATGCGATGCGGTTGTCCATGGATATGGCCCTTGTGTTTGTCGATAGGAATACCGCTCATCAGGCCGGCATCACTCCCGCTGCACGCCGACGCGGTAGAAGCGCGAGCCGTCGGCCGGCGCAGGGCGCGCATCGAGGATCTCCGTCGTCCCCGCTTGGCCGACGATGTTGGAGACGAAAGGCGTGAACGCCGCAGGCCCTCCCAGCGCCTCCGCGCTCTCCACCCAGTAGCGGCGCCCCGCCACGCTCTGCCAACGCACGCGCGTTCCGCCCTCCCCGGGCAGCGGTGCCGCCTCCTGCATCGCCAGTGTCGAGGCCGCGTTCGTCGGGACCGTCCCCGCCACCCATTCCTCCCAGTTCGCCAGACGATCGCCGTCCGAATCCGCGTCGTCCGCCGTGCCGTCCGTCGCGAGGCCATGCTCGACAAGCCACAGCAGCGGCAGCGCGCTCGGCGACGGGCCGATGAACCGGTCCACCCACCCGCAGTCCCGACCGACGGGATCGAGATCGGCCGCGTCCTTCACATAGCGCCAGCGCAGCGTATGCGAGCCGGGGCCGAGCCCAACCGTCTTGGGAGTCCAGTCCGTCTCGCCCGAAATGCGGTCGTGGAGCGCGCCGTCGAGGTAGAACTCCAGCCAGTCCCAATCGGCCTCGGACGACACGCGCCACCAGAACAGCACGCTGCCGGGGCCGCTGGCCTGCGTCTCGAACCACGAAGCCTGGCGGTGCCCAGTCCTGCCGCTTCGCGCGGCGTCCACGCCGTCCTGCGAGACCACCGTCTGCCCCCACCAGTTCGACGAGCCACCCGTGCTCCAGACCGCGGCCGAGTTGTCCAGCGCCTCGCCCAGCGGCACGACGCGGTACACGATGTCGAACGGTCCGCCGAGACCGTAATGGCTCGCGCCGTCGTCTGCGAAGACTCGCGCGGCGCGCGCCTCGTCCCAGGCGGTCAGCTCGCCCGTCCAGACGCCGCCCGTGAACGCGGTCGTCGTGGTGGGCGCCAGCGGGACGATTCCCTTCCGGTCGAGACGGATGTTGGGGATGTTGGTGGACATGTTGCCGCAGGGTGTCGTGCCGCTCCAGCCGAGGGGATCGCCGTACTTGCTGTCGCCGTGGTAGTAGAGGCTGCGATAGGCCGGCACCCCGGTCACGAAGCAATAGCCGTCCCGCGTGTAGAAGGCGTTGTCGAAGCTGAAGTCGACGAGCAGGTTGTCTTCGCCGTTGTACACGAACGGCGCGTCGAAGGTGAACGTCGCCCAGCCCAGCGCGTCGACCACCAGATTGGTCCGGTACGCCACCGTCCAGCCGTTCGTCTCCCAGTTGCGCGACCCGCTGGAATAGCCGTTTTGCGACGTGTGCTTGAGACGGATCGTCCAGGCGTTCATCGGGCCTGGCGTGAACACGACGTCGAGGGCCAGGCCCGTGATAAGCGCCGGTCCTCCGAGTTCCTCCTTGAGGTAGATCACCTGGGTGCGGGCATCGTGGTAGTAGGTGCAGAACGGATGGCGCCAGACGTTCGTCCCGTCGTAGGGCTCGAACGCCGAGGCGGTTCCATTCGTGATGTAGAGCGACACGCCGCCCGTGAAGGCGGGGAAGAGATCGCCGGCGTTGTCGATTGCACGCACCGTGGCCGAAAAGGGCTCGCCGACCTGTTGCGACGCCGGCAAGGCATCCCACGCGAAATGGTCGAGCACCCGCTCCTTCACCGTCAATTCCGCTCCCCGGAACTGCACGGCTGTCGAGGCACAGTTGGAAAAGGCGACGACCGCCGCATACGCTCCGGGTGCGAGCGCACCGGCCTCCGCGGCAAGGGAAACGGACACTGCCGCGGATGCGCCCGGCGCCAGTTCGCCGGAAGCCGGCGAGACGTCCAGCCAGTCGGCGTCCGCGCCCGCCGCCCAGCTCAGCGCGGACGGTCCGGCATTGGTCAGGGTGTAGACCGCGCCACCGGGCGCGAAGGGACCTCCGCTAAACCCCTCCGCGGCGAATTCTCCCGCCTCGAAAACCCCGAGGTCGTCGGGCAGGACGACCATCGTCGCGACCACGTTCGTCGATGGCGCGAAGCGGTCGTTCGTGGCGAAGGCGATCGCGCCTTCATACGCGCCCGCCGGTCGCGTTCCCGCTTCCGCCGAGACGACGAGGTTCGTCCACGCGCCTGGCGCGATGCCTGCGACGGAGGCGGGGTGCGCACCCAGCCACGCGGGCGGCCCAGAGGATGTCGCCTCCGCGCCGAAATCGAGATCGGCGTCCGCCCAGACAGCGTTGCCGACCTGCAGCGTCGCCGTGCCGACATGGCCCAGCCGGTTGGTGATCGCAACCGCCCCCGGCGCGAACACGATCGCCGGCGTGGTGAACACGTCCAGCGCCAGCGGCAGCGCGTGCGCAATCGTGGTCGTCGCGTTGCTCATGACCAGCGCCCCCGCATAGACACCTTCCTGGAGCGCCGCCGCCGTTGCGTTGAACGTCACGGCGACAGTCTCAGTTTGGCCGGGCATCAGCGCGCCGGAGGCCGGAACGACATCGATCCACGCCGGACAATCCGCCGTCCAGGCGATCGACACAGGCCCGTTGTTGCTGACGACGAGATCCGCCCCCGCGGGCGTGAACGGGCCGCCGGGGTGACCGCTCGAGGCCAAGCCGCCGTCGGGCGCGACGGCGAGATAGTCGGGAATGCCGCACCCCGCGAGCGCCAGGCGCAGCTCGGGCTCGTCCGCGTCGTTGGATACGACGACCACGGCCGCAGTGTGGGCGCCGAGCGACGGCGGCGCAAAGGCGATGGCCAGCGACGCGGCCTCGCCAGGGACCAGCGCAAGCGGAAATGCAGGCGGCGCAACGAACGCGAAACCGGCTTCATCGGGCGAGGGATTGCCGTCAAGGTCGACGCTGTGGACGACGAGCGTGTTGACGGAATGCGCATTGGAGATGCACAACGACGCCCCCGCGTCGAGGCCTAGGATGACGGGTCCGAAATCGACGAGGCCGTCGTCAAGGGGCGCCGCCGAATCGGTCGCGACAATCTCGCCGGGCGGCGGCAGGACGGTCAGCGTGAAGGCGCGTTCGCGCGTGCGGCCGCTGGCCGTGTTCGAGAAGACGAGGTAGCTGGAGTGGACGCCTTCCGCCACCGCCACGACGGCGGCGGTCAGCGCCACCGTCACGTTCGTCCCCGCGCCGGGCGCGAGAACGCCTTCGTCCGGCGAGACGGAGAACCACGCCGACGTGTGGGCGGCGCGCCATGCGAGGGCGGATGCGCCGCGATTGGTGACGACAAGCGCGTGCTCGACGGGGGCGAATGCGGCGCCTTCGTAGCCGGTCGAGGCGACCCCCTCTCTGGGCAGCGCCTGGAGGTCGTCGCTGGGTTGCATCGCCGTGTGGGGGTCGCCGAAGAGCGTCGTCTCGAAATAGCACCAGCGATACGTCATGTACGTGCCGTCCGTTTCGACCCAGCCGGCCATGTCGTGCTTGGCGAGCTGATGGGCCGCGCCGATGGCGAGATCTCCGGAGACGAGGAGGCGCGCGTAGAGCCGCTCCACGAACTGCCCGCTGTAGCGCCCGGGATCGACCATGTTGTACCATCCGAAGCGGCTGTTCATCACTGCGGCGAAGGCACCGTGCTCCGGGAGCTTGACGATTTCCTCCGCGAAGCAGTCCGATTCATCGAACGCTCCGGCATGGCAGCCCGTGCTGGCGAGCAGAAACGGATGAGGATTTTCCAACTGCGGAATGTCGGCGTTCGCCATTCGCAGCGCGTAGGCGCGGTTGGCGTGGCCGTTGTGGGCGACCAGGTGCGGCGCGGCGCCGAGCGCGGCGATGGCGGCTGCCACGTTCCAGGTGGCGCCGGCAACGGGCCGATCGTCGAGCCACGCGACGTCGTGGCGGACGAACGACGGCAGGAGCGCGTCGAGGCCGGCGCCGCCCTGGGCGTCGAGGCCGTTTTCCGACTTCAGGAATTCGCCGAGGAACAGGGCCGTCTCGACCTGGGGATGGCGGTTGTCCGCATAGGCGATCGTCTTCGCGACGAAGTTCGTCGCCTCGGCCGGCGTCTCGACGGGCGCGCGGCCCACGTAGACCTCGGCGAGCAGATCGACGTCCCCGCCGTCGTCGCCATCCGTCGGCTCGCCCCAGAGCGCATCGCCGTCACCGTTCCAGGACCCGTCGAGGCAGGCGAAGTAGAGGTCGCAGGGCAGCGCGTTGTCGACGTAGCCGGACGTGCGGGCGTAGGCGCCGCGGTGTGGCACGGTCGAGACGTCGCCACCGAGCAGGACGTAGGTGACTCCCCAAGTCTCGTAGGCCTGGGCGATGCAGGCGCGGAGTTTGGCGGCGTTGTCGACGCCGGAGAATCCCGCGAGGATCTCTTCCATCGTCATGACCTTGACCGCGAGGCCCGCCGTGACCTTGTGGTCGACGAGGGGCTTGAAGGCATTGGTCAGAGCTGCGGCGGTGACGAGGAGGTAGTCGAATGCCTCCGGCGCCTCGGCGGGGAAGGCCGACACCGTCGTCCGCGACGGCGTCGGGGCGTCGGCGGAAAGGGCTTCGGGGTTGTCGACGAATTCCCGGACCTGCGCCAGCCGCGCCTCAGTCGCGGAGGACGGCGTGGCGGCGGCGGCCCGCGCGGCCGGGAGCTTGGCGGGCGCGGGCCGGTCGTAGGCGACGGACACGCGAACACGCGGCCAGAAGACGAGCAGCGAATCGGCCGACAGGACCTGCGCCGGGAAGACGCGGACGATCGCGATCGCACATCCGTGGAGGCGCTGGACGGAGACGAACTCGGCGCGCTGGGCGGGATATGGCGATTCCGAAGCGTAGATCGCGGGGTCCGGCGCGTCGTCGATGAACACCGGATGCGGCGAGGCGAGCGGTGCCGGCGTGCGCCCGAAAGCGACGGGGGCGTCCAGCGCGATGCGCATCTCGACGGCGGCGGGCGAAGCGGAGACGCCGCGAACAACGGCGTCTGGAGGCAGGAGGATGCGGGCGATCTTCGCGGGAAGAACCGGCTCGCCCGGGCGGGAGAACGGAAGACCGTCCGCGATGGCGACGTTCAGAAAGCCTTCGCCAGCGTCCGAGACCACGGGCGCGGCGAAGACGTATTCCATCGCGGTCTCCTCGCCGCGGACCTCCCAGGCCAGCGCAAACGCGATCAGCGAACCGAGCAGCAGGACGGGCCGGTGGATGCTCGGAGCCGATGACGGACGGCGGCGCACGTCAGCGCAGCTGCAGGTAGCTGAGGATCAGATCGACGGCCTTGTCGAGGGAGCCGATGCGCGCGGTGTCGATGGCGAGGTCGTAGTTGCGCGCGTCAGCGGGATCGACGCCGGCGAAGGTCTTGCAGTAGTGCTTGCGCTGCCGGTCGTACTTGGCGACCGCCTTGTGGGCCTCTTCGAGCGCGACGTTGTAGTTCTTCGCATAGCGCTCGGCCCGGAAATCGGCGTTTGCGTAGAGATAGACGCTGATGCGCGCCGGATGGTCGCGGAGAACATGGAACGCGAGGCGTCCGATGATGACGGCCGCGCGCTCGGCCGCCAGCCGGCGGATCACCTCGGACTCGGCCATGAACAACTCGTAGTCCGTGGGTCCGAGCATCACCGGCGGCACGTAGATATCCGGGTAGATGCAGGTGGCGTTGACGAACGAGGACCAGAAGCCGGGCACGGCCTCTTCGCGCTCCGCGACGGTCTTGTCCTTGACGGAGAGCTTGTCGGCCGCGCCGCGGATGATCGCCCGGTCTGCGTAGAACACGCCAAGTCGCTTGGCGAGCTGCTGGCCGATGTAGGAGCCGCCGCAGGCGAACTGCCGGCTGACGGTGATGACGAATGGATCGGTTCGTTTCATGTTGCACCTCCTCGGGGCTGGCTTCCCTGGTTACGGCGCTATGATAGCGCATTGCCAGCCGCCGCGCAATCGTTTCTCACAGAATGCTAACAGGCGCCCCATCGCACCGTAACGAAGATAGGGTTGAATGAAGGCATCGAAGCGACACCCTAGGCCGAAGCGGCCCCGGCGGACGACAAACACCATGCATTCAGCGGCAACATCCATCACGATCTCCACCCAGGCGGCGGCCCGCCGTCGCCTGGCGGGCTTGGCGGGACGCGGCGCGCTGCTCGCCATTACCTCGGTCGCCGCGCTTGCGGTGCTGGCGATCATCGCCTTCATCGCCCGCGACGCCCTGCCCTTCTTCCGAGCCAACGGCGTCCGCGAGTTCTTCTTCTCGACATCCTGGTACCCCACGCGCGAGCCGGCCGAGTTCGGCGCGGCGGCGATCTTCGCGG
>CAYVJM010000050.1:0-12042 GCA_964451695.1 uncultured Lentisphaerales bacterium
GTTCGCGACGGCGAGAGCGCCGATGCCGGAAGAAAGCCCGCCGGCTTCCGAAACGGCGGTGACGGTCAGTCCGATCGGCTGGATCTGCCGCCAGTCTTTTTCAATTTGTCGGATGTTCGCCGGATCCACGGCGAAGGTGGCTTCGTAGACGCCGTTGCCGGCAGGGGCCAGCGGGGTGCGGCACGACAACCCGATGCGGCTCAGATCGACCGTGACCTGACGGGGAGGAAGACCTGCTGCGTCGTTGTCGATCACAGCGGACACCGTCACGAGCCGTCCGTTGAGGAATGCATCGTGAGCAGACAGAATTTGCTTCAGCGAAATCGCGGCGGCGGCGACGCCCTCCGGAGAATTGAGAAAGCGGTTGAGTCCGTCATTGACTTCGCCGATGGCCCGTTTGTCGGCGAGAGGATCGTAGGCGCAGACCGGGCGCGAGAGACGGACGGAGCGGACGGCGGTGTCGCCGCCGACGCGTTCGCCGCGGTACAGCAGCGAGTTGATGCAGGCATAGTAGACCTGGCCGTTCGCGTTGGCCCGGATGTGAGCGCCTTCACGGACAACGGGGCATGTCAGGAGTCCGCGGCTCGCGGTTTCGTAGGCAATGTCCGCAACCGGTTTCTCCTCCCCGCCCTCCTCCGCATCGTCCGCTTTCCCCGATGGATCGAGCAGGACAAGGCCGAGGCGCTTGGGCTCGAAGGCATAGACGATCTGGGAGTCGGCCGTCGCATCCCACGTGGCGCCGATGCCAAACCATTCCGACACGCCAACCGGGGCGATGTTCCGAAACGTGCCGCCATTTCGAGTGACGCGGAAAATGCCACGGTTGGCAGTGGAGACGAGGACCCAGCCGCTGTTGATCTTGGGGCCGGTAAACCCGGTGCAGAGCAGATCGCGGCCGAGCTCCTGCCAAGGCTCCATGAGTGACGGGGCGATGTAGAGACAGGCTGAATCCGGTGCGGACACCGGCGCGCCCGCGATGAAGACGTCCTGTCCCGTGTAGGCTGCCGAGAAAACTTGACTGACGTAGTAATCCGAATGGATGACGTCCCAAGTTCGCCCGCCGTCCACCGTACGAGAAATGCCGGGAGTCTCGTCGCCGTGAAGCGCCAGCAAGATGCGATTGCCGTTGTCGAGAACGATGCGCAGCGCGTTGTCGCTTGCCATGCCGGTGGCTTTCGACCCGATCTGACTGAATGTCTTGCCGTTGTCGGAGGTTTTCCAGATGCCACGGGTTCCGCTCGCGACATAAAACGTCTCGGGTGCGATCCTGTCGTAGGTGATTGACTGGATCTCGCCCAATGCTCCGACACTGCCACGGGGCAGAACCTGCCAGCTCAGCCCCTGGTCTTCCGTGATTTGAAGCCCGTCAACAGTTGCGACGACGGCGCGTTCCGAGACCACGGGATGCGGAAATACCGCATTCGCGCTTTCCACATCATCCACCGATGTCCATTCGACATCCAAGGCCGGATAGGTTCCCGTATGCTTGACCAATCCGTTTTTCGGGGCATCGAAAGGCGGCACCATTTCCGTCACTTCCTCTGCCGATGAGAATCCAAGGGCAAGGGCAACGACTGCCGCGGCGGCAACCGCCACGGGGCATGGGCGCTTGGCGCAATCGAAAGCGTTCGTCTTCATTTTGAACTGCCTTCCGGACGTCCAAGAACCGTGCGTTTGGCGCGGCTGCCAATCCCCACGCTCTGCATTCCGGTCACGGGTACATATCCCTTTTCGCCCAGCGTCGTAATCCCTTCGCTCTTGCCGGTATCCTCCAGCAGCGGCGTCCCATTGGGCATCCGGCGTCCCGACCAGAATGCCACATCGGGTGTCTCGCCGGGAACAAGCGGCAGCACTTCATCCTCGGACTCATTGCCGCTGGTGGAGGTCATGCGCTTCGTCTCCGGCACATCCTTGCCGCCATAGAGTTTCCGGAATATCTCACGCGACCTGCGGCCGTCGACGATCCATCCCGGACCGGCATTCTCCCCCGGCTGACGCTGATGCGAAATCCACTGGGCGTAGTCGTATGAGGCGGTGTTGAAGAGATCCAACAGCGATTGTTTTGGCTCGGCGGGGGTAGGAGAAGCCTGGGTCTCAAGCGCAAGGAGGAAGAACTCGGCGAATTCGGAATCCGAGCGCTGCTCGGCGCTGTTCGAGACGATGAGAATCCGGCCCGTTTTCGCCAAGACGGGAATCAGGGCGCCGGAGTTGGATGAAAACCCAAGGACGACCTGCTGTTTCGTCGGCAGAGCGTCAAGCGCTTCGGCCAGCATCTCCGGCGAAATGTCCGCGCCCGGCAAGGCAAGCGAACCGTCCGATTGCCCGTGGCCGATCAGCACGAGAACGAACTGGTCCTGCGATGTCGCGCGGGAAGCGAGGTTGGAGATGGCGAGTTGAATCGTCCTGGCCGTGGCATTGCCCGTACGAACGCCGACCTCCTGCTGGGGCGTCAGCACAACGGAATCCGCAGGTTGAACCCCAGCCGACTTGAAGATTTTGTGGAAACGTCCCAGCCAATCCGCGTAGTGACGCGCGTACATGGGAGTTCCCGGCGCCCCGCCCACGATCAGGGCGAGACAACGCGGAGCAGGTGCGACTTCGGACGTGGCTTCGGCGGCTAGGCATTTTGGAGAAATGCCGGTCTCCAGACCAGCGACGAGAAGAAAGACAAAAAGGCGTGCTCGGGTCATGGTGCCTCAATGGGTAAGGAAGTAAATGATGATGTTGATTCCCATCTCGATCGCTTTCTGACTCTTTTCGGCGCTGAAGAACCGCTGGGTCCACCCGCAGTGCAAGTCGCCAGGGGTGACAACGGTCATCAACCGTCCAGTGACGGGTTCGAAGAGCCCGTAGGCGCCGTGAGGCACGCCCTGCATGGCCGGTGCGCCTTCAGGAAAATCGTAGTAGCAGTGGAAGATTTCATGGTCGTAGGGAATCTTCCGCATCGGATTGCCGGGGAATAGCTTGTTGATCAGTTCGACATAGCACTTGAAGAACCGGTCCTGCCCCTGATAAACGCAGTCGTCGGCGAGGATGAAACCGCCGCGTTCTAGAAATTCGCGCAGGTTGCGCTCTTCGTTCTCGGGAAGCCTGAAAGAGCCTTCCGATGTCATGAACACGAACGGGTAGCGGCACAGTTCGTCAAAATCGCCGAGATGAACGACTTTGGGTTCCTGGCTGACATTGACGTTCGTGAGGTTCTGAAGTTTGTTGCGCAGATGGACGTCGCCGATCGGGGTTGCATTCCAAAGATCCGTGGTCTCGTCGTACACGGTGAATTGGAGCCGGGGGAACACGAACTGTCCGGTCTTGACCGCCTCCGCACCGCGCCCGGCCGTCGTCGCGGCGAGTAGCAGAACCGGAAACAATATCGCGCGTCCGCCCCGCAGACAACAAGAGAGGATGCCTGTTGATTTGTCGTTGTCAATCCGACGCATCCAACGCTCCACGATTCCAACATTTCCGCATCCCGGCATTCCGTTCATAGGTCATCTCCTCACGCGAGCCCTGCGCGGCGGCGCAAAAGCCACTCGGCGCCCATCAAGGCAAGTCCGACGAAAAACAAGAGCGGCATGTCCCAAAGCGGATGATCTTCCGGGGTCGCGCGCTCGACGGCGGCCTTCTGCGCACGCGCCTTCACGTCCTGGATCATCTGTGGCAGTTCGTTGATTTCGTAATACGCGCCGTGCGTCGCCTCCGCCATCTGCTTGAGCGCCTCGCGCTTGAGCCCGGCGTCCGCAAATTCAATGACCGGCGGATTGACAAGGAATCCCTTCTCCAGCGGCTTTCCCTCCCATCCCTCGACGCGCACCGCCAAACGGTACGCTCCCTCCTCCTCGGGGGAATACCGGCATTGGTAGACGCCTTCTTCGGAAAGAATCCAGTCCATCGGGAGCTCCTGGGCGTTGCCCAGGGGATCGGTGATGGTCACCCACACCTTGGCGTCGTTGACAGGGATCAAATCCTTTCCGAGAACCACGGCGCGCACGCTGACCGGATCGCGGCGGGCGTAGATTTCGGCATCGGTCTGCACCGTCAACTGCTCTTTGACGCCCACGACCATCCAGCGAATCAGCTGCTTCCAGAATTTTTCATGGAACTCGTCGCTGATGTCCACCGACATTCTCCAGTACCAGGAACCTCCGCTCGTGAAAGCCGCCACGCGTCCGTTGCCGTACTGCTGCACGGCCAGCACCGGACGCGCGTCCTTGGCGCTCTTGAGCAGCAGACTCGCGCCGGGTTTCAGCCCGGAGACCGGCGTGATGCCGACCAACGGGGGCGCCGCATCCCAGATGTTTGCGTTCTCCAGCGGATCCAAGGCGATCTTCATCACCGGATGCGAGAGATTGCTTTCTTCGGGACGCGCCAGAAACTCCTCGTCCGAGTACGGAGGATCGTTCGGGGAAATCGTCACGGGCAGCATGCGCCCAACCGGCGTGTCGGTGTACTTGCCAAGCCCAAAGGAATTCACACCGCCCAGCATCAGCAGACCGCCGCCACGCGTTTTGACGAATTCCTCGAAAAGCTTCATCTGCTCGGGGGTGAAGACGTCCGCCTCGATATCGCCGAGAATCACGGCTTGGAACCGGAAGAGCTGATCGGCCGTCTTCGGGAAGCCATCTTTCAGAAAGCCCTCGCTGTCGTTTGAGCCTTGGATGAAATAGCGGTTCTCGGCCAGACGCAGCACGCCGACGAGACGGAAGTCCGGGTCGCGGGCGAGCGCACGGCGGAGAAAGCGGTACTCCGTGCGCGGACTGCCTTCGATGTAAAGGACGGGAAGGCGATCATCCTGAATCGCAAGACTGAATTCCTGCGCGTTGTTTTGCGTGTATTTCTCGCCCTCGGCAACGGGGACTGAAACGCGATAGACCGACGACCCGTCATGGTCGGGGGTGAACGCCATCCGCAGACGCAGAAGGTCCGAGCCCGGCGTCGGATTCGCGGGAAGCGTCAGAATCGGCGTGCCATCGCGTTCAAGACGCACCTCGAAAGGTTTGTCGTACCCGGTGTGGCGGAGGGTGATGTCCAGTTCGACGCCGGAGTTGCGGCGGACCCGTTCCGGCGCCAGCACCTGCACGACTTCGAGATCGGCGGGCGGCGTGGGATTGCCCAGGCCGAGGATGAAGAGCGGAACACCGCGGGCCGCGAGCATCGCGGCCGCATCGGCCGACGACCCGCCGACATTGCGGCAGCCGTCGGTCAGCAGGACGACCGACGTCAATGGCACGGCCTGGAGTTCGGCGTCGACATCATGAATGGCGCGGAAGATGCCAGTGGCCGCGCCGCGCCCATCAAGCTGTCCGGGACGTTGCAGCCGCTTCGGCGCCTCGGCGAAACCGTAGGTGATGGTCTGCACGACATCCCCCAGCGCCGTGATCAGTCCGGCAGAACCTTCCGAGCCGAAGGCCGCCTGACGCGCCGCGTCAAGACGGCTGACCGTGCGTCCGTCCGTCGCCACGTCTTCCAACGTCATGGACGCCGAATTGTCGACCAGCACGGCGGTGAACGTCCCCTCCGCGTTGCCCGAGCGAACCCGCAACACGGGCGCCCCGAGAAGAAATGCGAGCAGGAGCAACAGCGTCAGGCGAATGCCGAGCAGGACATAGCGCGTCTTCTTGGGCAACGAACCGCCTGCATGCCGGTAAAGGAATGCAACCAGCGCGGCACCGCCGATGAACAATATCAGGCGAAGCTCGCCAGGCAACGAGCTGGTGAACACCAGACTCCCCTTGAAGAAGAGATTGGGTGACAGGCCGAACAGCCCTTCGAAAAGTCTCGAAATCATGGTTTCGGTGCGTCCTTTGATGACCCGGTCGACAGGGCTTCAAAATACTGGTTGACCAACTGGCGATACTGCGGGGGACATTCCTCGCGCTGCGAGGAGAACAGCTTCTTGGCCGCAAGCAGCGCCTGGTAGTCCGCATCGAGACGGCTTTGAAGCCGCGCCGAAGCTTGCTCGAACGCGGAACCCTTCGGTGCTTTCTGCAAGGTTTTCTCCAATGCGATGGCATCCGCCGCCAACTGGCCTAGCAACGCGGCATCCTTGCGCGACTGCTCGTCGCCTTGGGTCAAATCGCGTTGCTGCAAATGACGGGCCAGCCGCTGGGCCTCGTCCACGGCCATCGCCGGTGCCGACGCATCTCCGGCTTCGGCGCGTGCAAGCGCCTCGACAATACGGTCGGCCTCGCCTTTGGCGCGCTTGAGCTCCGCTTCATAACCGGCGGCTCTCGCATCGTTGGCGATGCGGATGGCCTCCAGAACCTTCGCCAGGCCCTCCTCGGCCTTCTGCTGCTCGGAAACTGCATTGCCCGGATGACCGGAGATGAGCTCGATGGTCGCATTGGCCGCCTTCTGCGGAACGCGACCACGGGTCATCTGCAGGTCAGCCTCTTCCAGTTGCTTGGCGGTTCCCGGACGGACCAAACCGCCTTCAGAGATTTTCCTAAGTTGCGCGAGGATATTGGCAAAGGGCTCAAGATCGGCGTTGACCTGTCCCTGCTGAGACGCGAGGATTTTCAAGGTGCGTGCCTGGACCGCATTCGGCTTCGCGCGTCCCAGTGTCTTGGACAGCGTCTCCGTTTTGGTCCGGACCGAAACCTGATCCTTCAGCATGTTTCTCGCCGTTCGCTCGGCGGCGTCGAGAAGACGTCCGAACTCGTCTTCGGAACGGGCCTTGAGTTCAATCACCAGACGCTCCAATTCGCGGATCGCCATTTCAGCCTTTTGAATCGCCTTGTCTTTATCTTGAAGGTCCAGCGCTTGGCTTGACTCGAACATATTGCGCGCGGCGGCGCCCATACGGCTTTCTTCTTGTGCCTCGTTGTCCTTCTTGGTCAACGCCGCGGCGACTTCCTTCGCCTTGGCCGCCAGTTCCTTTTCCGCGGCGGCTAGGGCTGCGGCATCAGCCGGCTTCTGCCCGGTCTTGTCGTCGGCAGGCGGCGGCGGGGTGGTCTTGTCGTCGGCTGGCTTCTGTCCGGTCTTGTCGTCGGCAGGCGGCGGCGGGGTGGTCTTGTCGTCGGCTGGCTTTGCCAGTGCCTCCTTCATCTTCTTCATCTGTTCAACAAGATTTTCCTGTTGTTTCAGAATGTCCTCGACCTTTTCCGCCTGATTCTTTTCGGCTTGGGTCTTGTCCGAGGATTCTTGGGCCATTTCGGCCACGGCGGTGCTGGCTTCCGTTTTCGCGACCTCCTCCATCATCTCCATTTTTTTGGACGCGGAAGCGTCGTTCGAAGGGGGGATGACTGGCTGGATGTAGGTGAGACCCGCCAACGCCAATTCGCTCAAGGCCGCTCGGAAATCGCCGACGGCGGAGCCCGTGGCATGGGCGGACAAATCCTTGTGGCCCGTCTCGATCAGGACAATGGCTTTTTGGGCATGTTTCAACGATTCGCCCATCAACTTCGCGAGATCGACGTATTGAAGCAGCTTCTGGGTCTCCGGATCGATCATGGTAGCCGCGAGTTCTTCGGACTGGCGGTTGAAATCGGCAGGGGCGATCGAGTCCTTTTGCGCGTGAAGCGCCCACGTGGCCGTGAGAATCGCCTCGACCTTGGCCAGCGCTTCGCTCGGATGCATGGGCTCTGGCGGTGCCCAGGCGTTCCAGATGTCGAACGGAACGATGGTGATCATCACGAGATCCGAGACGGCCTTCTGCCCCTTGAGGTCGCGGCATTCCAGATAGCAGGTGATCAGGTCGCCAGGCTGGACTGCAGGCGACAGCGTTTCGAGCATGAACAGCATGTCCTGCTTGTCGCGTGGCAGCGGAAGACGCGTCTCGGGGGCAGAGGGATCGGTGCCCCTTGAAAAGACCAGGTCGGTTCCGGCAATGCCAACGTCGTCCTGAATCTCCGCGGAGAAGCGGAACTCCCCGAGGGGATGTGCCGTGATCATCGGATCGGGAGTCAGGAGCTTGAGGGTCGGAGGATTGTCGGGAAGCGCGCGGACGGTTACAGGGCCGGGACTCTCCAGCGACTGTCCGTCCACATCGGTGAGCGTGTAGGTATAGGTGGTGTCGACCAAGACATCAAATGAAGTCTCCGCCGCCTGCTCGTTGGCCTTGTTGGGGGTGATCGATGTCTCGGTTCCGTTCTCCCAGACCAGTCGGCCCTGCTTCAGCGGCCGATTGCTTTCGAAGGTAACCGTCACCTTGGACCCCTCCAGCACGGCGACATCGGGAGAAGACGCCTTGGAGCGGGTTTCGTCCGGACGGTTGGCATAGTCCGGATAGTGGATCGTCAACTGCGTGCTCTGCAGAATGATGGGATCGTAGACGCTGATGCGGTGGGTCGTCGATTTGAATTCGCCGCTCGCGACAAAGAACTGCAGGTCCTCGTTCACATCCGGCAGGGTGAACTGGTAGCCGTTCAGGCGCTCCACGGGCTGCAAGGGCAACTGCTTCCACGCACTGTCCGCTCCATCGTCGCCGAAGGCTCTGAAATGAAACAGGACGGCTTCGCTGGGTTTGCGCGAGAGCGTCGCCTCAAGATCAAAGGTACTCCCGCGAAGCAGTCGGGCGTTCCTGCGCGACAGCGTGATGGTGATAGGCTTTTTCAGCTCCTCGGCTTGCTGAATGGCGGCGATCTCCTCGGGCGTCGTCCTCCAGGGGGTGATGGTTCGGGCCAGATAGCGCGACGCGCTTTCGGGTACGATCGCGCCCAGAATCAGATAGACCGCCACAAGGATGACGGCGAATGCGCCGTACTTCCGAAAGCGCCGCAAGTCCAGCGCCTTGCTCAGGTCGAATCGTTCCACGCGCAGCACGGCTTCGCGGAGAACGCCCTCGATGATTTCCTTTTGGCGTGCCGTCAGGCTCTGGTCAGCCCCGAACTCGACGGCGGCGATCAACGCACCCTCGAAACCGGGATTGCGCTTTTCCAGATAGAGCGCGAGCTGGGCATCCGTGATGCGGCGCAGCAACGGAACCAGGAGATGGCGCAGCATCAGGACCAGCGTGACAATCGCCACGATGACGAGAAGCACAACGCGTCCCGGACGGTTCAGCGCAAAGAGCACGTCGGCCAGCATGGCGAGGGCGACGGCTCCGAGGATTTCGATCAAAACGACAACCGCTCCGGACAGAATCTCCGTGCGCTTCCAGGCCCGGCGAGCCTGAGCCAGCCGGTGCTTGAGTCTGGAATACTCATGTGTTGACAGTTGGGACATGGACTTTTCCGTCATTGTTCCGTCGTCCGGTTGGCGACCCATAGTTCCGCGAACAATAGCAAGGCGAGTGCGGCGAGAAGGGCGGGCCACAATTCACGCCGCGGCCCCAACGAGGGATCGTCTGGGCCGCGATTTCCCGCCGGCTGAACGACCTGCACCTCGTCCGATAGAAGCGCCGCGACGATCTCTTTGGGATCGACCTTGTCCGAATCCACTTCGGACGGATCTTGGTTGACGGCATACCTGAAGAGCGGTTTTGCCTGTTCGTCGACCAGCGTGTAGAAACCGTCGCGCACGGCCACGAGTTCCGACTCGGCGGGCAGCGGCTTGTTGTCCGGGTCGAGGATCGATTGGCCGGCGGCGGGACGTGGCAGCGTCTGGCCTGCGAACAACGCGGTGGGGCGCTCCGTTCTCAGGGCCATGTGGCGCATGAGCTGATGCACGTACGGAAGGAAGATCGCGCGGAGCGGCAGGTTCCCCCACGTCAGGTCCGGCGGGGAGGCCATGAGCATCACAATGCCGCCGCCGTGACTGTTTTCCAGAAGCATCGGACGTCCATCGTCAAAGCGCACCGGAACACGGCAGAGTTGCGAGTCCGACACCTCCCAGCAGCGTTCGAATGCAAGCGCGGAGAAATCGCCGTGATGCGGACGCTGGAACAGCTCGAAGGCGGGGTGGTCGTACTCGATCTTGCCGATCACCGCCTTGGCGGATGCCTGATGCCCGGTGGAGGCGGCAATGATGCGGCGAAGTTTGGCGGGTGCCAGCCCGGCGAATGCGGCGTTGAACGCGTCCGGCTTCGTCTGCGAACCCGGAATGAAGCAGAGGCCGCCGCCGCTGGACACGCGGTCGCTCAGCGCCGCGACGATCTCGGCGGAAAGCGAGGACACGTCGGCCAGGATGATCACCGACGCGGCTCGGATGCTGTCCGCGGTTACGGCAGTCGGGTTGACCAGTTCCGCGGCAAACGGCGAATCGGGAGATGGCGTCAGCGCCGCCTTCAGAAAAAACGTGCCGCCATCGGATTTCGGGTCGCCGGCATGCGGGGTGATGATGAGGATCGGAATGCGCGGGATCACGCGCGTGTTGAAGTGGAATCGGCGGACAGGCACATCGCCGCCAGAGACCGCCACGACGCCCAGATTGTCTCCGGGCGCGGTGAAGCGATGACGGAAACGCGCCGAGGCCGTGCCATGCGCCGGCACGGTCACGCTGACGCTCTCGACGACTTTCCCTTCAATGCCGAGGGTCACGGGAATATCCTTGGCATCCACGGCGGAAGCGCTGCAGAGACGAACGGAAAGGGTCTGTGGCTCGACGCCGGCCACCACGCTCTGCGGATAGTCGGTCGCCGCGATGGCGAGGCCGCCGTCCTGCTCGGACGACAGCGCCCGGACCGTCAGCTTCACGCCGGGTTCGAGGAGCCAGTCGCCACGAAAACTCTCCCAGCCGCTGCGATGGGCGTCGGTGATGCAGATGATTTCGCGAACCGGGGCATCCACCTGGCGCAGGAGGTCGGACGCCTTGCGCAGCGCAGCGGAGATGTCGGTGCCGCCCTCTCCCGCAGCCAACTTCGCGACGGCGTCGCGGACGGTGTCCACATCGCGCGTCGGAGCCGAAATCACGCGGGGCGCCTTGTCGAAGCCGACGAGAGCCGCCACCGCATCGCGCGGAAGGTCCTTCAACGCCTCGCGGCCCGCCTCGCGCAACTGGGTCGTCAGGTCGCCACGCGCCATGGAGCCGGACAGGTCGGCGACCACGATGCGGACGGCCGGCGCCTGCATCAGCCCCGCAAGCGCGGGATCCTTGTCGGCGAAGAACGGGCGTGCAAACGCCACGGCCAGCAAGATGCAGGCGATCACGCGTAGCGCCAGCAGAAGCATTTCCAGGGTCTTCTTGCGCCGCACCATGACCGTGGCCGCGCCGGCGAAAAACCGCAAGGTTGAGAACGCGACCTGCTTGACGCGTTGCCGGGTCAGCAGATAGATCAGTACCGGAATCAAGGCTCCGGCCAGGCCCAGAAGGAAACGGGGAGTTGCCAAGTACATCAGTTCAACTGGCTCCGTCGATGCAGATATTCGCTCAAGGAAAGTTCGAGCGGCGTCTGGGTGTTGCAGAGCGTGTAGTCGGCCTTCGCATCGGCGCAGGCCTTGTGGACGCCGTCCAGGAACTTCTTCAACTCTCCCATGTACGTCGCCCGCATGCCCTTGGAGGAGACAATGGCGCTCTGCGAGGTTTCCAGGTCGGTGAACTGGGTCGGCGAATCGAAGGGGAAGGTCAGCTCGGCGTCGTCCATGATCTGGAACACGATCAGGTCGTGTCCCTGGAAGCGGAAGCGCGACAGCGCGGAGCGGAGGTTCTCGATGTCGTCCAGCAGATCGGAGATGATGATCACAAGACCCCGTCGCTTCAAGCCTTCAGCCAACGCGGTCATGGGACCTGCCAGACTGGTGTCGCCACCGGCCTGGATGCCTTCCAGTCCGGAGAGAATGCGCTGGAGGTGCGTCGGGCCCAGCCGCGCGGGCAGCGCGGTGCGGATGGTGCTGTCGAAGACCGTCAGCCCCGTGGCGTCGCGCTGTCCCATCATCAAATAGGCAAGACAGGCCGCGAGCGAGGCTCCGTACTGGAGCTTCGAGATGCCGTTTTCGTTGAACTTGTAGCTCATCGACCCCGATGCGTCGAGTAGAATGTGGCAGGCGAGATTGGTCTCGGCCTCATAGCGCTTGATGTAGTAGCGGTCGGTCTTCGCGAAGACCTTCCAGTCGATGTGCTTGATCTCCTCGCCCGCCGTGTACTGGCGGTATTCGGAGAACTCGACCGAAGAACCGTTGAAGGGGCTGCGGTGCAACCCCAGAAGAAAACCTTCCACGACCGTCTTGG
>CAYVJM010000051.1:0-1954 GCA_964451695.1 uncultured Lentisphaerales bacterium
ACCCGCCCCCCCCCCGTCATGACAACACCCCCCTCCGCCCGCACCGCACTCCGCCTCGCATGCCTCCTCGTCGCCTTGGCCGCCGTCCCCGTCCACGCCAAACCCGCCGCCCAGACGCCGGACGCGATCGTCGTCGCCACCTGGAACCTCGAAAACCTCTTCGACACCACGACCAACCAGCCCGGCGCCGCCGACGAGGAGTTCACCCCGCAGTCCTGGCGCCGCTGGACGCCCGCGCGCCTCGACCAGAAGCTCGACAACCTCGCCTGGGTTCTCGACCGCATGAAGCCCGACGTCCTCTGCGTCGCCGAGGTCGAAAACCGCGACGTCCTCCAGCAGCTCGCGGACCGCATCCAGCGCAATCACGGATGGACCTTCACGTCCATCGCCCATGAAGACTCGCCAGACCCGCGCGGCATCGACAACGCCGTGCTCTCCCGCCACCCCATCGTCGTCTCCAGACTCCTCCGCCACGAAGAACGGCGCGGCGCCATGATGGCCGAAATCGACATCGGCGGCGACAAGCTCACCGTCCTCGCCAACCACTGGAAATCCCAAAGCGGCGACCGCGACGAAAACATTGCCATCCGCACCGCCGAGGCCCTCGCCGTGCGCGCCGAAGCCCTCGCCATCCTCGCCCGCGAACCCCACGCCGCCCTCGTCGTCACCGGCGATTTCAACGTCGACTTCGACGACCCCTGCCTGACCGTCTCCTTCAAGGCCGCCACCGATCGCGACCGCGCCGCCGGCACCTCCGGCGCCGGCACCGTCTTCTACAACCTCCTCGGCGACATCCCCGCCGCACAACGCGGCTCCTACTACTACGCCCGCCGAAAAGTCTGGAACACTTTCGACGCCCTCCTCGTCGCGCCCGCGATGCTCGCCCCGCCCGACCAACCCGGGCCGCCTTGGCGCGTTTCCCCGCCCGAAGCGCGCGCCACCCTCACCTACGCCCTCCCGCCCATGCGCGAACCCGGCGACGGACGCCCCAAGGCCTTCCGCCGCGTCCGCATCAAGGACAAGCCCGCAAACTACTACGTCGAGGGCTATGCCGACCACTTCCCCGTCGTCACCACCCTGCGGCGGGCCCGCACCGCCCCCGCGCAACCCCGCCCCTGACACGCCATGGACACGACACCCCGAGGCGAAGCCAAGCGCCGCAAGCTCGAGGAACGGATGGCCCACCTCGGCATCCGCGAAGAGGACCTCGTCGAAAAATTCGTCCAGGGCGGCGGCCCCGGCGGCCAGAAGATCAACAAAACCGCCTCCTGCGTCTTCCTCGCCTATCCGCCCGAGTCCATCGAGATCAAGTGCCAGCGAACCCGCTCCCTCGCCCTCAACCGCCACTACGCGCGCTGGGAGCTGTGCGAACGCATCGCGGAACGCCGCGAAGGCGAGATCAGCCGCCGCCAGATGGAGGACGAGAAAGTCCGCCGCCAGAAACGCCGCCGCTCACGCCGCCAGCGTGCCAAGATGCTTGACGACAAGCACCGCCACGCCGAGAAGAAGTCCGGCCGCAAACCCCCGCAAGCCGAATGACCGCGCACGCCCGGTAAGCCGCCATCGCGAATTTGGCGATCCGCTCGCACAAGCCCGGAGCGAAGCCCCGCGATCGCTGGGCGGCTAACCGCCCAAGGCGTTCGCGACATCTCTCGCGAGCATCGCCTCGCGGCCCAGTCGCCACGCCGCCACGTCGCCGGCGCGCGCATGCAGCCACGCCGCCGCACGGGCCGCGTCGAAGGGATCGAGACCCCGCGCCAGCAACGCGCCGGCCACGCCCGCCAGCACGTCGCCCGTCCCGCCTCGCGCCAGCCCCGGATTGGCGCACGCCACGAGATGGACGCCGCGCCCCGGCGCCGAGACGAGCGTCCCCGCGCCTTTCAACACAACCGCCTTTCGCGTCATCGCCACGAGCCGCCGCAACGCCGCCGGCCGGTCCGCCTGGACCTCCGCG
>CAYVJM010000051.1:1964-12034 GCA_964451695.1 uncultured Lentisphaerales bacterium
CAGGACAGCAGCCGCGCGGCCTCGCCGGGATGCGGCGTGAGGACCATCGGCATCGCGCATTCCGCCAACGCGGCGGCATCCCCTCCCAGCGCGTTGAGCGCATCGGCGTCGAGAACCGCCGACTGCGCGCCGCTGCATTCGAGCAACCACGCCAGCGCGTCCGCAACCCCGCACCCGGACGACATGCCCGGACCGACGACGAGGGTCTTCCCAGTGAAGTCGAAGCCCGAGCCCGCGAGCGCGGCCCGCGTCGCGACCTCCGAACTCAGCGGCAGGATCATCGTCTCGGGCGCATGGCCGGCGACCGCGTTGGCGATGCCCTCCGGCACGGCGGCCGTCACCAGCCCCGCGCCCGCGCGCAGCGCGCCCAGCGCCGCAAGCGCCGGCGCGCCGCGGTAGCGGGCGCAACCGCCGACGACGCACACGTGCCCGAAGTCGCCCTTGTGCGCGTCCCAGGCGCGGCGGGGTACGCACCTCGCCACGTCGCGCGCGGCGACGAGTTCGTCGCGCGCCAAGTCGCCCCCGCCGGCCGCAAGCGCTTCCGGCATCGCGAGGTCGTGGACGTGGACAGAACCGCAGAAGCGCAGCGCCGCAGGGTTCGCGAACCCGACCTTGGGCAGACCCATGCAGAGCGTGACGTCGGCCGCGACGACGTCGCCCGGAGCGGCGCCGGTGTCGGCGTCGAGACCCGACGGGACGTCGACCGCGAGGATGCGGGCGCGCCCCTTCAGTCGGTTGACGAACCGGATGGCGGCGGCGGCCGGCTCGCGAGGCGGACCCGAGGCGCCGATCCCGAGGACGCCGTCGAGGACGACGTCGCCGGGAGCGATCGCGGAGGCGGGCATCTCGGTCCAGGGGCGGACGGGATCGTGCCAGACGACGTCGGGCAGCCCGCCGGCGTCGAGTAGCGCCTGGACCGCGCCCTTCGCGGCGGGGGCGGCGAACGTGGCGTAGTAGCGCACCGGAAAGCCGCGCGCGGCGAGTTCGAGTCCGGCATAGACGGCGTCGGCGCCGTTGTTGCCCGGCCCGAACACGACATGGACGCACGGACGCGCGACCGCGCCCCCCATCTCGACGACGAGATGGGCGATGCCGAGCGAGGCGAGCTTGACGAGGCGGTCGGCCGGCGGCACGCCCCGGAAATGGCAGGCGGTCTCGAGAAGCGCCGCATCGATGGCGCGCATTTCAGATGAAGAGACGTAGCGCATGGGCTTTCTCCGAATATGGAGTCGCTCCAGGGAAAGGAGATGGGGGGAGTCTATGCCCATGCGGCGCGAGCTGTCAATCCCGTACTCGACTTCCAGGGTTCCCATTTCGCGCACGAACGTGTACAATGGACGCATGACTATAGGAAGATATTTCTGGATGGCGGTCGCGCTGGCCGCCTTCGCGGTGGCGGCGCCGGCGGAGAACCCGCCCCTGAAGTTCGGGCAGACGGCGTCCCTCGACTCGATCAAAATCCTCCTGCCCGTCCTCCAGGGCGCGCGGGAGAACCCGCCCAAACCGCTCGAAGTCTTCCGCTACACGTTCACCCGCGGCGACCAGTCGTGGATCGAGGACCGGTGCGACGCGCTCGAGCTGTGGGCCGAGCGCCAGTTCGTCGGCTGCTGGGTCGATCCTCGGGGCAACGTGATGACTCTGGCGCGCCTCCGCAAGAACCTGCCTGCCGCCCTGAACGGCCAACGCGTGACGCGCGAGGCGTTCGACCGTGCCGTCGCCGATCCGGTTTGCGACGTCCTTCCCGAAAGCCCCGACGAGGTTGTCACCGCTTGGATGGCGATCTACTGCCGCTCGCGGGCAACCGGCCCGGCCCAGACAGTGAGGACGAACACCTCGCGGCTGGCCGAAACCCTTCAGATCCCGCTCGAAGACCCGCTCGTGCGCGCCTTTGCCTTCCGGCTCAACCCCCAGTACCCCGGCCAGGCCAAGGCCGAGACCGGCTGGTTCGCCCTCGTGTTGAACCTGGCCGACCGGCCGGACTCCGATACGGACCGCGCGATCCGGGACGGACTGATCGGCGGCATCAAGAGCACGGGGCTCTTCGACGGCACGCGCGCGACCTCCGTACGCAAGAACCGCAGTCGCGCACCCGCGGCCACCGTGCATGAAACGCCGGGCCGCGAGCGCGCCCGCGCGAGCATCGCTTTCCTAGACAACTGGTGGTACATGGACTCGCCGAACTACATCATGCTCTCGGACAACCAGGCCGCCGAGCAGTTCGCGGCGAAGCTGCTCGACGAACTGGAACGCCTCCGCCCGTCCTTCATGAAGGCCGTGCCGCCCTTCGGCGACGCCGAGAAGGAGGTCGGCATCGTGCGCCTCTTCGAAAAGCCGGAAGACTATGTTGCCTACCTCCAGGGCGACTTCACGGGCATGGATCCGAACATGACCGGCGGCATCTTCTCGGGCTCGCGCCGGGAGCTCGTCATCCGCCCGACCAGCTCGGCGGCCTCGAACCGCGAAGGATCCGTGCGGGACATCCTGAAGCACGAGGGCTTCCACCAGTACATCTTCCTGGCCCTGGCCGGGCGCACGCCCGCCGTATGGCTCAACGAGGGCTTCGCGGGCTTCTTCGAGAACTGCGACGTCGGCTCCGGCTCCTCGGGCGTCGTCGTGGGCGAGTCGAAGCGCCACGCCGCCATGCTCGAACAAATCGTCAAGGACCGCGACGTCGATCTCGCGCCCGCGATGGCCGCGTTTCTGGCGCTCGACTATCCCGCCTTCTACGCCGCGCCGGATCGCAACTACGCGCTGGCGTGGGGCGTCGTCTACTACCTCATGCGCGGCGCGCCGATGGAGCGCAACCAGCCCTACGCGAACGTCCTCGGCGCCTACCTCGCCGAACTAGAGCGCGGCGGCGACCCGGCGGCTGCGACGACCGCCGCCTTCGCAGGCGTGGACATGCGGAAGTTCTGCGACGACTTCGAGTCGTTCTGGCGCACCACCAAGAAGCGCCAGGACGCCTTGCGCAAGCCCTGGCGCTGAGGTTGCCGTGTTCGGGACGTTCGTCAAGCGCGAGAAGGGAGAGCTGGAGGCGGTCGTGGCCGCCTACGAGCGGCAGTTGCTTGTGCACGTCACCCGCATCACCGGCAACGCATCGATCGCGGAAGACGTCGTGCAGGAGACGTTCATCAAGCTCGCCGGCCAGTGGCGCGGGCCGATGGAGCCGGGGCCGCCGATTTCGGCCTGGCTCTACAAGGTCGCCCACAACGGGGCGATCGACGCGCTGCGCCGCGAACGGCGCCGCGGCGAGCTGCACCGCGCCCAGGCCGAGGAAATCGACGAGACCGTGCCTCCGAGCGAAGGCCAGGGGCGCAACCCACTCCCCTTGGAAGCCCAGCGCGTCCGCGACGCGCTCGGCGCCCTCTCGGAGCGCGAACGCGCGCTGATCGTGCTGAAAGTCTACGAGGAGCGTTCCTACAAGGAGATCGCGGAGATCGCCGGACTGAGCGTGGGCAACGTGGGATTCATCCTCCACACGGCGATGAAGAAGCTGGCGGCGGTTCTGGAGAGAGGAGGCGACGACGATGTCAACTGACGGACGCGCAGTGAAACCGCCATCCGGCGGGCGGTCCGTGGATTGCGAGAAGATCCGCGGGCAGCTCTTCGACTACCTGTCGCACGAACTGGGCGGCGGGCCTTCGACGCTGGTGCGCGAACACCTGCGCCGCTGCCCCGCCTGCGCCGCCGAGGCGCACCGCATCCAACAGGCCCTCGACACCCTGCGCAGCCACGACCCCGGCGAATCGGCCGCCCCCGGCCTCGACCCGCGCCGCCGCCGCCGGATGCTCTGGCTCATGGGCCATCCGTTCATCGCCCTCTGCGTCCGCCACCACACCGCGACCGCGATCGTGGTGGCCGCCATCGTCCTCGCCGTCGCCGTCACCGTCGCCGCCCGCATCCTCCGCATCGCCATCCTGCCCAAGGCGCTGCCTCCGGTGGAGTTGATCCTCCAGAGCGGCCAAAGCCAGCCCCAACCGCCCCTCGACGACGTGCCGCCCGTGCGCGAACTGGGCGATCCCCCCACCCTCGCGCCCGACACGCTGGGCACCCCCTGATCAGAAACACCGGGTCCGGGGGCGGGGTTGTCAGCGCGCAACGCTTTGTGGCATAATGGGCGCGGAGATTTGAGATGAATTTCGCCCGCCCCGAACTGCTGCTGCTGCTCTGGTTGCTCCCCCTCCCCTTCCTCCTCGTCCACCTGGCGCGGAGAAGGCGGAAGCTGCGCGCGCTGCGTCTCGTCCACCCCAACGCCCTGCGGCACGCTTCCGCGCCCCCTTCGGAAACCGTCTTCCACCTCCAGACCGGCCTCTGCGCCACCGCCTTCCTCCTGCTCGTCGTCGCCGCCGCCGGTCCGCGCTGGGGCCTGCGCGACGAGATCGTCCTGGGCAGCGGACGCAACGTCCTCGTTCTCATCGATGTATCGCGCTCGATGCTCGCCGCCGACGTCCGCCCCAACCGCCTCGAGCGCGCCAAAGCCGACCTGACCGACCTCCTCGCCGAGATGGAGGGCGATCGCGCGGGCATCATGGCCTTTCGCGGCGGCGCCGTCCTCCTCTGCCCGTTCACGACCGACCTCGCCTTCCTCAACCAGACGCTCGCCAGCGTCGGCATCGACTCCGCGCCCCAGGGAGAAACCAACATCGGCGCCGCCCTCGCCGCCGGTCTCGACGCCTTCCGCGACCTCGGCGCGGACCACAACGCCATCATCCTCGTCTCCGACGGCGAAGACCTCGCCGGACAGGCCACCGCCCAAGCCGCCAAGGCCGGCGAACGCGGCATCCCGATCTTCTGCGTCGGCATCGGCGGCGCCGAGGGCGCGACGATCCCCTCCACGGGCGATGCCACGATGAAATACCGCGGCGAGGAGGTCAAGACGCGCCTCGACAACGAAACGCTCATGGCGGTGGCCACGGCCTCGAAGGGCGCCTACATCCCGCTCGCCACGGCCGCCACCGGACGCAACACCCTCGGCGGCGTCTACAACCGCCACGTCCGACAGATCGTCGCCCAGGAAATCCAGGAGATGCGCGAGTCGCGCCTCGTCGAGCGCTTCCAGCTCTTCCTCGTGCCCGGCGTCGCCCTCCTGCTCGCCGCCGCCGCGCTCTCGAGCGGCCGCCCCTCCGGCCGTCGCGCCCCCGCCAAAGCGGCCGCCGCGCTTCTCGTTCTCGCGACCGCGTTCCCGACATCCGCCGAGACGAACGCCATCGCCTCCGCTTTCGCCGCGGTCGCGCCCTCCGCCACCGCCCACGAGATCGCGCGCACCGCGCAACACGCCTGGCGCCAAGGCCACTACGACTTCGCCGCGGAAGCCTACCAGCAGGCGCTCGCGGTGGGCGATCACGATCCAGAACTCGCCCAGAGCATGCGTTTCAACGCCGCCCTCGCTTTCCTCAAGGCCAGCAATGCAGGAAAGGCGGCGGAACTTTTCCGCCAGGCCGCAGCCGCCGAAAGCGCCCAGGACGCCGACGCCGCGGAAGGCCTCGGCATCGCGCTCTTCCGCGCTGCGGAAGCCCTCGCCGCCATCGAACCGGAGGCCGATCCCGCCGCCGCGCCCGGCACCCCGCCCGCCCCGAAACGCAACGTGGCCGCCGAGCAACTCAAACTCTTCGAAGAGGCCGCGACCGCCTTCCAGACGGCTCTGCGGGGTCTCCCGGAAGACGCCCGGCGCCGCGGCAACCTCCAGGCCGCCACCGCCCGCATCCCCGAGCTGCGCGCCGAGGCGCGCACCAATGCCATCCTCGAAAAATACGGCGAAACCCCACCCGATCAGCTCGTGCCCAAGATGCTCGCCATGCAGCGCGCCGCGTTCGCCGCCGCCGCCCGCGCCTTCACCAACGACTCGCCCGACCGCATCGCCCGGCTCGAACAAGCCGCCATCAGCCAGCAGGAAGTCGCCGATTTATGGACGCCCCTCCACGCCAAAATGGCCGAGGCCGTGAAGCAGTCCACCACCAACCAGAACGTCGCCGCCGATTTCGTCTTCCAGCTCGATTCCGCGAAAAGCCAGGCCGAAAGCGCCGTCGGCGCCCTCGACAACCTCGACCCCGGCGCCCTCGACGCCATGCGCGACGCCGAAGGCCTCGGGATGAAGCTCCTCGCCATGACCACGCCGCCCCCAGTCGTCCTCGCCGAATCGATCCAGGCCCAAAGCAATGCCCTGGCCCGGGCGATCGACAACGCCGCGATCCGCAAGCCTCTCGACGAACAGCAGATGGCGTCCGGACTTTTCCGCGTCTTCTCGGATTCCTACGGCCCGTGGCTCGACCAGCAGGCCACCCCGCCGACGGCCCAGCCGCCCGCCCAGGACGCCGCCGCCTCGACCAACGTCTTCGACCTCTCCGCCGAAGCCCGCAAGGCCATCGACGACCTCGTCGCCAAAACGCTTGGCACCCACGCCCTCGTGCAGATGGACATCGGCCCCGCCGACACGCTCCTCGCCGGCAAGTCCCGGATCAACGCCGAGCAGGCCCTCAGGGACATGATCCGCATCCAGGAACTCCTCCCCAAACCTCCCCAGCAGCAACAGCAGCAACAACAACAGCAACAGAATCAGCAGCAGCAACAGCAGCAGCAACAGCAGCAGGATCAGCAGCAGGATCAGCAACAGCAAGACCAACAGCAGCAGCAGGATCAGCAACAGCAAGACCAGCAGCAAGATCAGTCGGACGAGACTGATTCGCAGGAGTCGAAGCAAGAGCCCGAACAGGCTTTGGAGGCCGCGCAGGAAACGGCTGGAGAGAAGGAGGCCGAGGCCGTCATGGCGCGCATCCTCGAGCAGGAGAAGCAGCGCGAAAACGAACGCCGCAAGCGCGAACGCAACCTCCCGCCCCGAGCCGGAGAACGCGACTGGTAGCGTGCCAACTCAAGGGCCGGTCTGCGGGGGAACCTGCGAAGCGGTGCCGGAAGCGCACTTCGATTCGCCGCGTGCCAGGCGCCTACGAAACTGCCTCGCCCGGACGGAGCGCCATGCCCGGCTTGGTTCTTCCCCGTTTGTGGATCATGTCGACATACAGCGTGGCAGTCCAGCCGTAGTCGTGGAAGACTTGGTGATACGGACTGTCGCCCGGGGCGCAGGAACCCTTGCGCAACAGGGCTGGCGGATCCACTTCGTCGCGGTCGTCGTAAAACTCGAACATCGTCCCGTACTTCGCGCACCACGTTTCGATCAGACGGCAGGTCTCTTCGCGCAGCGTCTCCGCTTCGGCAGCGTAGCCGTAGCGCATCAGCCCGCGGGCGACGAGCCAGTTGACGTTCACCCAGACGGGACCCCGCCACATGTCCTTGGAATACCGGAGATCGCAGGCGGCGATGGAGGCGATGCGAACAGGCGTTCCGAAAAGCCTGGGATGCTTGAGCGCCGCAACCAGATGCGCCGCCTGCTCCGGCGTCGCCGCGCCACACACCAGTGGAAAGAACCCGGACGAGGCCAGGACCGCCGACTGGCGTCCCGCCTCCAAGTCGAAGTCGACGAAAAACTTAAACTCCTCGGACCAGAGCCGTTCCCGGATCAGACGGCACAGGCGTCCATGCTCCGCAGTCCAGCGCAAGGCGTCCTCATTCCGGCCCGTCATCTTCGCAATCGTCGCGAGCGCCTCGCATTCGCCGGCCAGCAGCGCATTGAAATCCACGGCGTCGATCCGCGCAGAATCGTTGAATCGGGGCGAATTGTCCATCCCGCTTTCGCCACTCCGACACAGGGGATCCCCTTCGATGCACCATTCCAGAAGCCCGGCGCCATCGCTGTCCCGATTCTTCATGTCCCATTCGACGTAGGCGCAGAGCTTCGGATAGATCGACGCCAGCCAATCGGCGCAAGGCGCGACGTCGTGGATCAGCAGCGCCCCCAAGGCCAGCACCGGCGGCTGAGTGACCGCCGAACGCCACGTCGGGGACATCTGATGCGGAATGAAGCCGTCGTCGCCCTGGCAGTTCAGCACCGCCGTGATGGCGTCCCGCGCCAGAGACGCATCGAGATGCCGCAGCCCGATGGCATGGAAGGCGGAATCCCACAGCCACATGTCGCGGTGGGGCCAGCGATCGGGCGTCGTCCAGCGGTTTTGAATCGCGCCCTCGGGAGAGCAGACCTGCGTCTTCATCTGCGCAATCGCCTTGGCGTATGTCGCCGGCGTCCGTTCGCGGGTCGCGACAGGAGGCGGCAGCGAGGTCGTCCAGACGCGGCGGGCGGCCAGCGCTTTCTGAAGATCCGCCTCAATGTTGGCTTTGTCGAAATGCGATGCCGTTCCGACGAGCGTGCGCCCGCCCGACTGAAGGATGCGCACTCCGTCCGCGCCGCAGGTCACGTGGCAGGGTCCTTCGACGAGGAGGTGCCAGGCATCCAGGAACACGCCGCGAATCGTCCCGCCGACTTCAAACCAATCGCCGGCGACGGTGTTCTCCGTTTCGATTCCCAAGGAAAACGTGAGGGAGCATTTCGCAGGCGTCAGGACGTCGATCGCCACAGTGTCGAAGCGGCTCCGCGCGACAAGTCCGTCGGCGTAGTCCGTCACGCCATCAACGCCCGAGAAAGCAAAGAGCTTCCCGCCATCCCATCGTCCGCGCTTCAACAGGTCGACACGCATGGTCCTCACCTCGTCAGTTCGATCTGGTTCCAGGTCCCCGCCGGCAGTGCCAGCGTTCCGTCCGAAGCCGGCTTCAGCACGACGGCATCCGCCCCCGTCAAATCGCGCAGAACATCGTCGACGCCTCGCGGGCGCTGCACGCGCAATGTCCAGACACCGCCACGATCCGGCAAACTCAGCCCGCTCAGGGTAATTTCCAGCTCCTTCAGGTCTTCACCGCTCTCGTTCATCCACGTCCGGCTGATGCGCAGGCTGCGGCTTTCACCGAGCGCCTTCCCATCCATCGCGACGACGATGATCGTGGCGAAGCCGTTCGTCCCGGTACAGCGAAGGTGGGCGAACCGCGATGGGAAACCCGCGTCGAGAAAGCCGCTGAACGCCTCGGCGGCGGGGGCGGCCACGCTCAACTGCCTGTTGCCGACGTCCCGGACGATCTCGCCGGTGTCGGAGACGAATACGTTCGTCGCCACCGCCGCGACGACGGTCTCCGGGGTCGCCTCCCCCGCGGCTCCGTTGCGCACGAACCGCTTCCGATACGCATGCACGGACAGGGCCCCGGCTGGAGGCGGCTGGATGTCGGCCATGAGTGTGTTGTAGTTGGCGGCGTTCACGGGCACGGCGATCTCGCGGATCATCGGCGCTGCCGACTCCTTCAGCGCGCCCGACCGGAACAGCGCCGAACACGTCGCCATGTGGTCGAGCATCGCGCCGTCCGCCACGAGGGCGCCCAACGAGGGCGCGCGCTGCTCCGTCTTCGCCCATCCGTCCGCACCGAGATTGCGGTCCCCATGGTTGTAGGCGAACCACGCGATGCCGTCGATGCCGTGAAAGGCCCCGTAGGCGGCGGCGGAGAGCATGAGCATCGGCCGGGCATAGGCGACCCGCTTCATCTGCTCCTGGTTCTCGGTGAAATTGAACTCGCCCAGGACGTACGGCTTGCCCTCAACATGGGTCCGCGCGATCCGGTCGACCCAGTCTCCGGCCTCCCGGACGACCAGCGGGGCGACATAGAGGTGGTCTTCGACCAGATCGCCGAGTTCCGCGTTCGCGGCCAGCGCGTCGTCGCCCCGCCACAGATTGCCGCAGACGATTGGAACCCGGGAGCCCAGACGCTCGATCGACGACCGCATGTCGCGGAAATAGTCATCTTCGAACGCGCGGAAGAATTCGGAGCGCAGCTTCAGCATGTCCGCACCCTTCGCCGCACGCAGGTTCCCGGGATTCTCGACCCCGGCCTTTTCCGCATGCCGTCGCCAGGCGTCCTGGAGCTGGCGCTCGAAGTAGTCGGGGAACGTGTTGCCGCAGATCAGCGCATACTCGAGCGAACTTTCGTTCACCAGCTCCACATAGAACACCTGGGCATCTTCGCCGTAGGTCGTTCCCGTGTACGGATTCCGATGCGCGAGGAGCATCGAGGCGAACTCCTTCTGGAGCAGCCTGGCGCGCCGGTCGACGACGGGCAGGAGCTTGACGGGGTCGATGGACTTC
>CAYVJM010000052.1:0-11881 GCA_964451695.1 uncultured Lentisphaerales bacterium
AAAAAGCAGGCGAAGATCGCCGACTCCAAGATCGTGGTCAAGGAAGGCGACTGGATCTCCCTGAACGGCTCCACCGGCACCGTGTACCTCGGCGCCCTCGAGACCGAAGACCCGCAGCTCGCCGGCCCCTTCTCCGAGATCATGGCGCTGGCTGACAAGTTCCGCCGCCTGGGCGTGCGCACGAACGCCGACACGCCGGCGGACGCGAAGCGCGCCGTGCGCTTCGGCGCCGAAGGCGTCGGCCTCTGCCGCACCGAGCACATGTTCTTCGACAACCCGGACAAGCCCGAGGGCCGCACGATCGCCATCCGCCGCCTCATCCTCGTCGCCGAAACCGTCAAGAAGCTGCGCAAGCAGTACACGCTCACCGGCGACGACGCGCAGCGCGCCGAGATCCAGGAACAGTACAACGCCGCCCTCAAGGCCCTGCTTCCGCTCCAGCGCAAGGACTTCATCGGCATGTTCAAGGCCCTCGAAGGCCGTCCCTGCACGGTCCGCCTGATCGACCCGCCCCTGCACGAGTTCCTGCCCCAGACGAAGGAGGGGCAGACCGAAATGGCCAAGGAGATGGGCATGAAGCTCTCGGAGGTCAAGGCCCTCGTCGAGTCCCTCCACGAATTCAACCCCATGCTCGGCCACCGCGGCTGCCGCCTCGGCATCAGCTACCCCGAGGTCACCGCCATGCAGGTGCGCGCCATCTGCGAGGCCGCGATCAAAGTCCCCGGCTCCAAGCCCGAGATCATGATCCCCCTCGTCGGCGACGTCAAGGAGCTGATCTCCCAGAAGAAGGTCGCCCTCCAGGCCATCCACGCCGTCGAACAGGAGAACAAGACCCAGCTCCACATCAAGATCGGCACGATGATCGAGGTGCCCCGCGCCGCCATCACCGCGGACAAGATCGCCGCCGAGGCCGACTTCTTCAGCTTCGGGACGAACGACCTGACGCAGATGGGCATGGGCTTCTCGCGCGACGACGCAGGCAAGTTCCTCGCCGAGTACGTCGAGGCGGGCGTCTACGAGTACGACCCGTTCCAGGTCCTCGACCAGGAGGGCATCGGCGGTCTCATCCAGATCGCCGCGGATCGCGGCCGGCTCGTCAAGCCGGACCTCAAGCTCGGCATCTGCGGCGAGCACGGCGGCGAGCCCAAATCGGTGGAGTTCTGCCACCGCGTCGGCCTCAACTACGTCTCCTGCAGCCCGTTCCGCGTGCCCATCGCCCGCCTCGCCGCCGCCCAGGCCGCGATCCGGGACGCCAAGGCCAACAAGGGCTAGCCCGAAGGCGAGCCGCCCCACGCGCGAAGACCTCTCCGCCAGCCGGTAGCCGGACGAAAGCCCGGCTACCGGCGGCTGGGGTTCGTCATCGCAAAATACTTCTGCGCGACAAGCAGGGCGATGAGACGCTCCCTTCGGGGATCCAGAAACTGCTCGACCCAGGCGTGCGCATGCGCGAGGATCGCCTCCGCCTCGTCGACATGGGCGCTGTAGTAGCGGATCTTCTCGTCGAGATCCGAAAAGTCCGGCGCCAGCTCGACGTAGTGGACGTTCGGAACGAGGCGCCCTTCCATGAACCAGGTCTCGAACTCGGGACGCGGCATCATCGCGAGCGAGTTCGACGACATCACCCATTTCAGATTGCTCGCGACATCGTTGCCTTCGATCGCGAGGATGAATTTGCAGGCCAGCTGCTGCGGGATCGTCAGCCGCCCCTTCCTCCATTCCGGATGGTCGAAAGGCTCCGAGGAAGTATCGCCCAGATCGCAGAGCGGATTGCCGAAATGGCGCTCGAAGCACGCCAGCCGCTTGGCCTTCGTCGGAATCTTGCCGCGGAAAACCGCGATGTCCTTTTTCCGGGAGAAAGGCGTCGGATCGTCGACAAAGACGAAATGCCGAACTTTGTTGAGGTTCAGCAGCACGTTGTTCGCATTGTCGCCGGCGATGGGACGGCTTTTGACGATCGTCGGCTCGGACGGGATGTACGTGACGTCGCCAGGCACGTGGCACCAGCGCAGATGCTGCGGGAAGAAGCGGAGAATCTCGCGCGTGTCAAAGTAGTACACGCGGCTCTTGCCGCCGAGCTTCTGTTCGTCCAGCCTCCGTCCGGCCATCAACGGCGCCGGGACGGAGAGCTTGTTGTAATAGTCGACCCGCTCGTCGATCGCGGCACGCCCGTATCGCGCGAGCCCGCTCCGGACGATGCCGGGGAGCCGGAGCCGGCATACCGCCCCCGGCACCAGCTCGCGCAACGCGCTGGCGAGAAAAAAGGAAAACTTCGACCGCTTGCCCCGCTTCGGCGAACGAGCGCCTGGCTCACGCGATCTTCCGGCTTGTGGGTTCGAAGGATGGGATGGCATCATGGCTCGACTCGTGTCTGGAGCCGCCCATAGTACCGTTTCACGGGTATCGTGAAAAGAACGAAAACAGCCATTTCCATTGCCGGGGCGGGCGGAGGCGGGTATACTTCTGGACTCGACAAGCGCGATCAGGCGCAAAGCAAGAGGAACGGACCATGGCTGCGAAGACATTTGCGAAGACGTTGGACGAACTCAAGGCGAAGCATGGCGCGCTGCTCCGGCGACGCAACGCGGTTGATCCGCGGTTCTACAACGGCGTCTTCCAGCGCTACCGCAACCCCGTGCTCACGGGCGACCACGCCCCGCTCGAATGGCGCTACGACCTGAATCCGAAGACGAACCCCTTCCTCATGGAGCGCCTCGGCGTCCACGCCGCGTTCAACTCCGGCGCCATGCTCCTCGACGGAAAGGTCTGCCTCATGGCGCGCCTCGAAGGCAACGACCGAAAGTCCTTCTTCGCCGTGGCGGAGTCGAAAAACGGGATCGACAACTTCAAGTTCCGCGCCCGCCCCGTCGTCATGCCCGAGACGGACGACCCCGACGTGAACGTCTACGACATGCGCCTCACGCGCCACGAGGACGGCTGGATCTACGGTCTCTTCTGCACGGAGCGCCGCGACCCGAAGGCCGCGCCCGGAGACCTCTCGGCCGCCGTCGCCCAATGCGGCATCGCCCGCACGAAGGACCTCGACGCCTGGGAACGCCTGCCCGACCTCAAGTCCCAGTCGGCGCAGCAGCGCAACGTCGTCCTGCACCCCGAGTTCGTGAACGGCCGGTACGCGCTCTACACGCGGCCCCAGGACGGCTTCATCGACGCGGGCAGCGGCGGCGGCATCGGCTACGCGCTCTGCCAGGACATGACGCGCGCGTCGATCGGCCGGGAGACGATCATCGACCGGCGCGAATACCACACCGTCAAGGAGGTCAAGAACGGTCACGGCGCCACGCCGATCAAGACGCCGAAGGGCTGGCTGCACATCGTCCATGGCGTGCGCGGCTGCGCCTCGGGGCTGCGGTACGTCGTCTATGCGTTCATGACGGCGCTCGACGATCCCTCGCGCCCCGTCGCGACCCCCGGCGGCTTCCTGATCGCCCCCTACGAGGCGGAGTACATCGGCGATGTGATGAACTGCGTCTTCTGCAACGGCGCCGTGGCCCTGCCCGACGGCCGGTTGCTGATCTACTACGGTTCGGCGGACACGCGGCTGATGGTGGCGGAATCCTCGATCGCGCGCATGGTGGACTACTGCTTCAACACGCCGTCCGACGGCCTCCGCTCGGCGGAATGCGTCCGCCAGCGCCTCGCCCTGATCGCCGCGAACGCGAAGCTGACGACCTGACTTCCCCCCGCGAGATGATCGCCGGGGGACGAGGCGGACGGTAGCGATCACGGGTACGAACGGTGGATCACTGACTACGAGATCGTCTGGGGTGATCCGGAATCCATGGGCGGACTGCTCGAGGAGCACCTCGACTACGTCGACCAATACCGGTTCACCCAGGCGCAGATCGACAAGCAGACCCGTCTCGACCTGCTGATCCCCGTGCGGCCTTTGTGATGAGGATTCTGGGCAAATCAGGGGCCCACCCTGAATTGGCACCTGCGACCTGAAACCGCTCCTTGGGTCTGGCCGTTCGGATCTCACCCGTCCGGCTGCCGCCGAGGTCTACGGATATCACACAGCTCCAAAGGATAGTCGAACCTGGCATGGCGAGCACGACCGACGCGGCGGAGATGAAATGTCAAGCTCGGGATCCAGTTTCCAGTTTCGAGTTTCCAGTTTCAATTCCTTGAAGAACGGGGCGGGATTTTGGTATCATTCCACCGCATCGAGTCGCAGTTTGGCATCCGGGGCGCACATCCCGGTGGCTGCGACCTAGCTGGGCCCACGCGATGAAATCCTTCGGCATCGACAAGATCATGGAGCTGCTCCCCCACCGCTACCCGTTCCTCCTCGTGGACCGGGTGCTGGAGACGGAGGGCGGCACGCACCTCGTGGCGATCAAGAACGCCACCGTCAACGAACTCTTCTTCCAAGGTCACTTCCCCGGGTATCCCGTGATGCCCGGCGTGCTCCAGATCGAGGCGATCGCCCAGGCCGCAGGCCTCATGATCCTCAGCAACATGGAGACGATGCCGGACTTCGACACGATCCTCCTCTCCGTGGAAGGGGCCAAGTTTCGCCGCATCGTCCAGCCCGGCGACCAGCTCCGCATCGAGACCAAGCTGCTCAGCAACCGCCGCATGATCGCCAAGATCCACGGCGTGATCTCCGTCGACGGCGAAGTCGCCGCCGAAGCCACAATGATGTTCATGCTCGTGCCCAAGACCGCCCGCTCAGGCGAAAAGAAGTAGCCCGCCACCACCACCCCCCACCGGAGACGCCGCCATGACCCAGATCCACCCCACCGCCGTCGTTGAGAACGGCGCCCGTCTCGGCGCCGACGTTGTCGTCGGGCCCTTCGCCGTCATCGGCGCCGACGTCGTCGTCGGCGACGGCTGCAAGATCTTCGGCCACGCGATGATCAGCGGCCAGACGACGCTGGGGCCGGGTTGCGAAGTCCACCCCTTCGCGCACATCGGCGGCAAGACCCAGGACCTGAAATTCGACGGCGGCAAGACCTACGTCGAGGTCGGCGCCCGCACGGTGATGCGCGAATATGTGACGATCAACTGCGGCACGAAGGACGGCGAAGTCACGAAGGTCGGCGAAGACTGCCTGCTCATGGCCTACGTCCATCTCGCCCACGGCTGCGTCTTCGGCAACCACGTGATCGTCTCGAACGCCACCCAGTTCGCCGGCGAAGTCATGGTGGAGGACCATGCCACGATCAGCGGCCTCTGCGCCGTCCACCAGTTCTGCCGGATCGGATGCCACGCCATGATCGGCGCCGCATCGCTCGTCGTCCAGGACGCGGCGCCCTACTTCATCGCCGGCGGCAACCCGGCCGCGGCCCACAGCATCAACCTCGTCGGCCTCACCCGACGCGGCTTCCCCGAGCCGGTCCGCAACGCGCTCAAGAGCGCCTACAAGCTACTCTGCCGCTCGGGGCTCAACGTCGGCGACGCCATCGCCGAGATCGAGAAGACACTACCGGACCTCCCGGAGCTGCGCCATCTCGTCGAATTCTTCAAGACGACCCAGCGCGGGGTCATACGATGAAGACATTGCGCCTCCTGGGGACGGGCCTCGCCGCCGCCTTCACGGCGGTCGCCCAGGCCCAGACCCCGCATCCTGAAGCTCCGGCAGTTCCAGCCACCCCGGTTCCCGCCGCCGCCCCGGCGACGACGACCCGGACCGCCGAGACGGAGGACTTCCTCCTGTTCAACTTCGAGCAAGTGGACATCCGCCTCTTCACGCAGGTCGTCGGCGGCTTCATCGGCCGACGATTCGTCGTGGCCGAGGACGTGGCCGGCAAGATCACGGTCGTGTCGCCCAAGGTCTCGCGCGAGTCCGCCTACCCGCTCTTCGTCGGCGTGCTGGAATCCTCCGGCTTCACCGTGCAGCGCGAGGGGGAGATCGACCGCATCGTCCGCCTCCCCGAACGCAAGGCAGGCATGGGGGCGATCGTCGCCGACGGCGACGAGAAGCCGCTGTACGGCCTCGTCACCCGCATCATGCACCTCGAGCACGTCAACGCCAGCGAGATGCGCAAGATGCTCGAAGCGCAACTGCAGCGCAAGGACGCTGTCAGCGCGCTGGACGAGACCAACCACCTCATCTTCACAGACACCGCGGAGTCGGTCGGGCGCATCGAGGAACTCGTCCGCATCCTCGACAAGCCCGGCATGGCGCGCGTCATGGAGGTCGTCGCGCTGGAGCACGCGGACGCCGTGTCGCTGGCGCGCCAGATTGGCGCGGCCTACGCGCAGTCCCAGTCCCGCGCGGAGCAGCTCCTCACGCGCATCCCCGGCACCGACGGCGCCGCCCAGGCCGCCTCGGCGATGAGCGCGCCCACCATCGTCCCCGCCGAACACGCCAACCGGCTCATCGTCACCGGGACGGCCCGGCAGGTCGAGCAGATCCGCGAGCTGATCCGCCAGATGGACATTTCCGCCCCGACGGGCCGCAGCGCCCTCAACGTCATCCTGCTGAGCTACCTCAAGGCGGACGACGTCGCGAAGAACCTGACGACCCTGCTCGAAAAGTCGGCCGTCCAGACCGCGGCCTCCGCGAACAAGCGGCATCTCTCCATCGAAGCCGTCCCGGCCAACAACGCGCTGCTCGTCGACGCGGCGCCGGAGGACTTCCTCGAGGTCAAGCGTCTCGTCGAGTCCATCGACGTCATGCCGCGCCAGGTTCACATCTCCGTGCTCATCGCCGAAGTCGCCAGCGGCAACGCCGAGACCCTCGGCGTGGCGCTCACCGCGCTCAACGCGCCCGACTCGGTCGGGAACAACGCCTTCGCCGGCGCATCGCGCATCAACGCGGACTCCGCCTCCGGCGGCGGCGTTCTCGGGGAGATCGCGCAGGGCGTCTTCGGCGAGGGCCTCACCTTCGGCATCGCACACGGCTCGCACCGCGACGCCGACGGCAACATCGTCGCCGACTACCCCGCGATCTTCAACCTCGACATGATCCGCCGCAACAGCAAGGTCAAGATTCTCTCCGACACCTCGCTCGGCGCGCAGAACAACCACCCCGCGGAAGTGGCCATCGTCGACAATATCGGCATCCTCGAGTCCACCGTAAGCGGCTCGGGCGCGGACCGCGACTTCATCCAGAACATCAAGCGCCAGGACGTCGGCGTCAAGGTCAACATGACTCCGTACATCATCCCCGGCGGCCTCGTCAAGGTCGAACTGGAGCCCAGCATCGAGGCGGTGACCGACTCCGGCGGCGCGGACCAGTACGTGCCCACGATCTCCAAGCGCATGGTCAAGACGACGATGACGGTGCCCGACGGGCAGACGATCGTCATCGCCGGCCTCACGCGCAACGACGAGAGCGAGGTGAAGAAGAAGGTCCCGCTGCTCGGGGACATCCCGCTGCTCGGCTGGCTCTTCCGCTGGAACACGAAGACCGCCACCAAGACGAACATTCTGATCTTCGTGACCCCCCGGGTCATGGCGGACGCCGCGGACGCCGCCGCCGTGCGCCAGACGCTGGAGGCCCAGACCGGGCTTTCCGCCGAGAAGCTGTCCGAGGAATTGAAGGCAAAGGCGCCCGGGGAGACCCAAGATGGAACAGAACATTGATACGCTTTGCGTGCAGGCCGGCTGGCAACCCAAATCCGGAGAGCCGCGTGTCCTGCCGATCATCCAGAGCACGACGTTCAAGTACGACAGCAGCGAGCACATGGGAAAGCTCTTCGCCCTCGAAGCGCCCGGCTATTTCTACACCCGCCTCCAGAACCCGACGTCCGACACCGTCGCCGCTAAGATCTGCGCCCTCGAAGGCGGCGCGGCTGCGATGCTCACGGCTTCCGGTCAAGCGGCGAACTTCTACGCCATTTTCAACATCGCCGGCGCCGGGGATCACATCGTCGCGTCCGCGGCTCTCTACGGCGGCACCTCGAACCTCTTCACCGTGACCATGAAGCGGATGGGCATCGCCTTCACGCTGGTCGATCCCGACCTGCCCGAGGAGGAACTGGCAAAGGCGTTCCAACCGAACACAAAGGCGCTGTTCGCCGAGACGGTCTCGAACCCCTCGCTCGTCGTACTCGACATCGAGAAGTACGCGCGCCTCGCCCACGCGCACGGCGTGCCGCTGATCGTGGACAACACCTTTGCCACGCCAATCAATTGCAGACCCTTTGAATTCGGCGCGGACATCGTCACGCACTCGACGACGAAGTACATGGACGGCCATGGCGTGCAGGTGGGCGGAGCGATCGTGGACAGCGGCAATTTCGACTGGATGCGCCACGCCGAGCGCTTCCCCGGTCTCTGCACACCCGATGCAAGCTATCATGGCATCATCTACGCGGAGCGCTTTGGAAAGGCCGCCTACATCACCAAGGCCGTTGCCCAGCTCATGCGCGACCTTGGCTCCATCCCGGCGCCAATGAACGCCTTCCTGCTCAACTTGGGCCTGGAATCGCTCCACCTCCGCGTCGCGCGCCACTGCGCCAACGCCCAGACCATCGCCGAGCGACTGGAGGCCAACCCCGATGTGGCGTGGGTGAACTACCCCGGTCTTCCGAGCTCGAAATACCACGCCCTCGCCAGCAAGTATATGCCGAACGGCACGTGCGGCGTCATCGCCTTCGGCCTGAAGGGCGGGCGCGCGTTCACCGAGGCGTTCATGGATCGGCTCAAGCTCGTGGCGATCGTCACGCACGTCGCCGACGCGCGCACCTGCATCCTCCACCCGGCGAGCCACACCCACCGCCAGCTATCCGATGCGCAGCTCGCCGAGGCGGGCGTGCCGGTCGACCTGATCCGCCTCTCCGTCGGCATCGAAAGCGTCGAAGACATCTTCGCGGACATCGAACAGGCCCTGGAGGCGGCCAAGCGGTCATGAGCGCAACCCTCAAGATCGGCGTCCTCGGCTCCGGCTCCGGCTCGAACATGCAGTCCATCCAGGACGCGATCGAGGCCGGCACGCTCGACGCGCGGATCGTCTGCGTCGTCTCCGACGTGCCGGACGCCGGCATCCTCCGGCGCGCCGAACGCCACGCCATCCCCGCTGCCTATCTCGACCCCGCCCCGTTCAAGACGAAGCTCGAAGGCGAGGCCGAGGCGCGCGTCATCGCCCATCTCGCGGCGCACGGGGTGGAGGTCGTCGTCCTCGCCGGCTACATGCGCATCGTCAAGCCGGGGCTGCTCGGCCGCTTCCCCAACCGCGTCCTCAACATCCACCCCGCCCTGCTGCCGGCCTTCCCGGGCGTCGCGGCGTGGCGCCAGGCCCTCGACTACGGAGCCAAGGTCGCGGGCTGCACGGTGCACCTCGTGGACGCCGGAACGGACACGGGGCCGATCATCCTCCAGCGCGCCGTGCCGGTGCTCGAGGGCGATACACCGGAATCGCTCCACGCCCGCATCCAAGTCGAAGAGCACATCGCCTATCCCGAAGCCCTCCGCCTCATCCAGGCGGACCGTCTGCGCATCGAAGGCCGCCGCGTCCGCATCCTGCCGCGAGGCGCGTCCGCCGATCCGGCCGCGAGGAGACCCTAATGGCCTTCCAACCCACGCTGGGTAGAAAAGACCCCGTCCCCGACGGGCAGCGCAAGGGCAGCCAGATGCGCTGCCTCCAGATGACCTCCGGAGACCGGACGCAAATCGCCGCGTCGCTTGGCGCACTCATTGACGGCCTCGGCGAAGTCACCCCCTCGGACCTCTGGGCACCACGCGGCTTCCAAGAGCCAGCGGAGATCCGCCTCGACGAGGCGCAGGGGTTCATCAGGAGCGCCGCCCAGCGCGCCCAACTCAAGGACTGGTGGATCGCGCCGGGCCTGATGAAGGTGCGCACGCCGGTCTGGGATCTCGTCAGCACCTGCCACCTCGACGGCGCGCCGGGGCTGCTCCTCGTCGAAGCCAAGGCGCACGTGAGCGAGTTGAACAGCGATCCCTGCACGGCCGCCGAGAAGCGCAACATCGCCCAGATGCGGGCCGCCCTCGACGAGGCGACCGAGAAATGGAACGATCTCCTCGGCGCATTCGCGGACGCCCGGGGCTACAAGCCCAGGACCTGGTTCGACCTGACGCCGACCTGCCACTTCGAGCTGGGCTGCCGTCTCGCCTTCGCCCTCAAGATCGCGGAGATGGGCATCCCCGTCGCCCTCGTCTACCTGGGTTTTCTGGACGCCGACGAACTCGAGGACCAGAACTGCATCGTCTTCCGGAGCGAGGAGCAATGGCGCCATTTCGTGCTCGAGAAGACGAAGAAGCCCGCGCCCGAGGAACTCTGGGACGAGACCTTCGACGTCGGAGGAACCCCGCTTTCCGTGCTTATCCGCTCGGCCTCGGTGGAACTCGGCTAGCGGATCTTCACAAGGATCAGAAAGAGGATCGGCATCGCGACGGCCTGCACGAGCACGAAGCGCATGAGCACCTGCGGGTTCGACCAGTGGAGGTTCGTGCGGCAGTGGTCGTGGAGCGGAAAGCGCACCTTGTGGAGCTGGCGCGCGAGCCAGCAGGGCTTGCGCACGGTCTCCGACGCCGCCGGAGCGGGAAGGTTGGGATTCGTCGTGTCGAACCCGAGCCGGGCCAGCATCTTGAGAAGGAAGATTTTGAAGAGGCCGGTGCCGCCGTTGACGAGCACGATGGGGGCCACAACGAGGACGAGGAACGGATTGCCGCAGGTAAGCACGGCGACGCCGACGAGCAGGCCGAGGAAACGCGAACCCGCATCGCCCATGAGCACCAGACTGGGCTGCGCGTTGTACCAGAGGTAGCCGGCAATGCTGCCGGCGAAAGTCGCGACGAGGATGGCCCAGCGCGCACCTTCGGGATTGTGGGGGACGAGCAGATAGCGCGCAATCTCCTGATGGCCGACGACGCCGTAGAGGAACACGGCCAGCGCGAAGAGCGACATGAGCGTCAACGTTCCCGCCAGACCGTCCACGCCGTCCGAACAGTTCGTCGCGTTCATCGTGAACCAGAGCACCGGAACCGCCATCAGCACGTAGGCCCACCAGGCAAGGACGACGGGATCTTTCCAGAACGGTAGCCAGATGGCCACGGACTGGAAGCCGCAGAGGAAGCAGGCGGCGACGAAGGCGATCGCGGCATCCATGAGTCCCTTCTTCGTGCGGCCCCAGGGATGCAGGGACTTGTCGTCGAAATAGCCGGCGAACATGGCGGCGGCGAGGCAGACGACAATGGCCCACTGCGGGTTGACAAGCGAGAGCCACGACGACGGGGCGTCAAGGCGTTCGCCGAGGCCGGCGATGAACTCGCCAAACGTCTTCGCGGTGTCGATGCCGGGCCCGGCGAAGGGCAGCACGAGCAGAAGCACGGGAAAGGTGAGCGCCATCATGAGCATCCCGGCGCCGGTCGGCTTGCCTGCGGAGAGTTCGCCCTCCCTGACGAGCTTCTTGCCCCGGTCGCGGGGCAGAACGTGCCAGAGCCGAGGCAGGAAAAACCAGACAACGGCCCCGGCGAGCACGGTGCCGAGGCAGGCGAGAACGATGTGGGAGCCCATGATGCGGAAAGGGCCCCAGACGGCGGTGAGAAACTTGAGATGGAAGAGCATGGCGAACGAACGTGCGGGAGTGCCGAAACGGCGGCAGCGTTGGGGGCTAGCGGCTAGCGACTTCTGGCGTGCTGGCGGCACTTGGGTCTTGTTGAATCTTTCCGCAGCATGATACTGAAAACGACGGATGCGCCGCAAGACGCAAATCGCCCACCCGCATACTCCGCTCCGTGGCCTGCCGCCGGTAAGTTGCCGCGAAGCGAAGGAATTGCAAGTTACAATCCGCATCCGCTTCTACAGGCTCGCGCGAAGCGAGGTGGGGCGACGCTGTCCCGGCGAGCTGCTCGCGCGAAGCGAGGTGGGGCGACGCCGTCCCGACGAGCCGCTCGCGTGAAGCGAGGTGGGGCGACGCTGTCCCGGCGAACCGCTCGCGCGAAGCGAGGTGGG
>CAYVJM010000053.1:0-11859 GCA_964451695.1 uncultured Lentisphaerales bacterium
CCGTCCACGCCGCATGCTCGCGGTAGAGATCGTCGAGCACCTGCTTCACGTCCTCAGGCAACGCCTCGTACTTCGCGCGGTTCATCACCACCGCGAAGCTCACGACGCAGAGGTCCGTCTTCAGCACATGGGGGCAGTAGCTCGCGTAGTTCATGTCCTTGAGCACTTCGGCGGACGAAACGTTGCCGCCGACGATGCCTTTCTGGAGCGCGTCCGGCACGTCGGACTGCGGCATGGCCACCGGCGTGGCGCCGAGAACCTTCATCACCTCGGCGCCGGTGCCAGAGGAGCGCAGCGGCATGTTCTTCAGGTCGGCGAGAGTTGCGACGGGCTTCGCAGTCATCACGACCGCGGGCGGGCACGTGAAGGCGGTGAGGACGTGGACGTCCTTGAATTCCGCCGGCTGCCGTTCCTTCAGCAAATCGGCCAGCACGAGGCTCGCGGTCTTCCCATCGGGGAAGAAGTGCGGCAGGTCGACGGCCTCGCTGACGGGGAATCGGCCGGGCTGGTAACTCATCGCAAACGCGCCGATGTCGGCGGTGCCGGCGATGACCCCGTCGAAGATGTCCTTCGCCCCGAGCAGCGTGCCGCCGGGATACGTGTTGATCTTGATCCGCCCGCCGGTCCGCTTCTCGACCTCCTCCTTCCAGCGCTCCATCTGGACGCAGGGGAAGGTCGAGGCGGGGGGGAAGTTCGCGTAGTTGAGCGTGATCGTCCGCGGCGCGTCCGATCCGCCGGATTCGCTGGAGCCGCAGCCCACCAGCGCCAGCAGAGCCGCGGAAAGACCGGATAGCATTGCGATGGACTTCATGAAAACCTCCTGGTGTTTCTTCAAATAGAAACTACTCTAGCAGGTCCGTCCGCGCGTTTCAATCAAAAGTTTGCCTGTAAATTTCCCTTGCAGGAACGATCGGCCGTGCTACAATAGGCGCCGAAATCGGGGGGGAGCACCCTTGGATTGGATCTGCGAAAGGAGGCCGGCCATGCAGACGATCGAAGTCATGACGCAGAAGCGCGACGAACTGGTCAACATCACGCCGCTGGTGCAAACCGCGGTGGAGGCCCTGGGCATCATCGACGGCCACGTGACGCTGTTCGTTCCGCACACCACGTGCGGACTGACGATCAGCGAGAACGTGGATCCGGACGTGGCCGCGGACACGCTGGCCGCGCTGGAGTCGGCGGTGCCTTGGTCCTGGAGCGTCTACAAGCACCGGGGCGGCAATTCGGCGGCTCACATCAAGTCGTCCATCGTCGGAGCGTCGCTCAACCTCATCGTCGAGGGCGGCGACATCAAACTCGGCGTGTGGCAGGGCGTCTTCCTCTGCGAGTTCGACGGCCCGCGCACCCGCCAGGTCTGGATCGGCTAGCCTGCGATTCCAGCGGGAATCGGCGGAGGACGGCGCACGCGCCGGGAGCGTCCAGCCCGATTTGACAAGGCGGCCCCGGTCTCCCTATAATGGGCCGCCTTGCCGGGAGGACGCCCCCTCCGGCTATCCGAGAAAGGATCCCGCCCATGATCGCACGCGAAATCAAGCCCGGCGTCAGCGCCATTTCCTCCGTCCATTGGGAGCGTCGCCTCTTCGACGCCCTCATCCCCCTTCCCGACGGCACGAGCTACAACGCGTACCTGGTCCGCGGCAGCCAGGCCACCGCGCTCGTCGACGCCACCGACCCCGATCTGCGAAACGACCTGCTGAACCAGCTCGAGGGAGTCGACCGCATCGACTACCTCGTCTCGAACCACACCGAGCAGGACCACTCCGGTCTCCTGCCCGAGCTGCTGGCCCGTTACCCCGAGGCGGTTCTGCTCTGCAGCGCGAAGGCCCAGGATCTGCTCGCCGCGCATCTGGGCATTCCCGTCGAGCGCATGCGCGTCGTGAAGGACGGCGAGGAGGTGTCGCTCGGAGACAAGACGCTGCGCTTCGTCTACACCCCGTGGGTCCACTGGCCCGAGACGATGTGCACGTACGTCCCGGAGTCGAAGCTGCTCTTCAGTTGCGACTTCTTCGGCTCGCACCTCGCCACCAGCGACCTCTTCGTCGCGGATCAGGCGCACACGCTGCGGGCCGCGAAGCGCTACTTCGCCGAGATCATGATGCCGTTCCGAGCCGCGATCCAGGGCAACCTGAAGAAAGTCGAAGCGCTCGACTTCGACATGATCGCGCCAAGCCACGGTCCCGTCTACGACGCCCCGGCCTTCATCATCGAAGCCTACCGCGAATGGACTTCCCCGCGGCTGCGCAACGAAGTGTGCCTGCCCTACATCAGCATGCACGGCAGTACGAAGCTCATGGTCCAACACCTCGTCGACGCCCTCGTCAAGCGCGGGGTGAAGGTCCACGTGTTCGATCTGACCGTCGCCGACATCGGCGACCTCGCGATGTCACTGGTGGACGCCGCCACGCTCGTCGCCGCCACCCCCACCGTCCACGTCGGCGCGCACCCGGCCGTCTACTACGCCGCCTACATCGCCAACATGGTGCGCCCCAGACTCAAGTACGCGGCCGTCATCGGCTCCTACGGCTGGGCGAGCAAGGCTGTGGAGCAGATCGCCGGACAGATCCCCAACCTCAAGGTCCAGATCCTCGGCACCCTCATGCAGAAGGGCCTCCCGACTGCGGAGACGTACGCGAAGCTCGACGACCTCGCCGACGCCATCGCGAAGGCCCACGACGCCGACCCGGACGTCGTCAAGGACTAGCCAGCCGCCATGTCCGCCTCGGTTCGCGGTCCGGTCGATCTTCCGCCCTCCCGCACGCCGCCCCGTCACATCGTCTGGGACTGGAACGGCACGTTGCAGGACGACGTCCAGGCCGCAGTGAACGGCATCAACCGCCTGCTCGCCCAGCGGGGGCTGCCCACCGTCGACGTGGCCCGCCACCGTCGCGTCTTCGCCTTCCCCGTCCGCGACTACTACACCGCGCTGGGCTTCGAGCTCGAGAAGGAGGACTGGCACCGCCTGTCCCACGACTTCATCGAGGCGTTCACCCAGGACGCCTCCCGCGCACTCTTCCGCGGCGCCCTCCCCGCGCTGGAGACGCTCCACGCCCGGGGCGTGGCGATGTCGATTCTCTCCGCCTCCGAGCAGACCCTGCTCGAGGCCGCCCTCGCGCAGCACGGCATCCGACGGTTTTTCGCCGAGGTCAGGGGCCTCGACAACCACGGCGCCGCTTCGAAGCTCGATCTCGCCAAAATCCTCTTCGCGTCGATCGGCGGCCCTTACGACGACGTGTGGATCGTCGGCGACACGACGCACGACAAGGAGGTCGCCGATGCCGCCGGCTGCAACTGCCTGCTCCTCGCGGGCGGCTACCAGTCCCGCGAACGCCTCCTCGCCTGCGGATGCCCCGTCCTCGACTCCGTGGCCGAAGTCCCCGCCTTCTTCGGGGTCTGAGGCGCCGCTGCGCGGAGTACGGGGTTGTGGAAACCTATGTGCAAGAATCGCGCCCATCTGGGCGTGTTTCCCCTCTTCCTGCGCCCAGGCCTCTGGGCGCAGGTTTTGCACAGCCTGACGCGAGGATCGCGCGGCGTGGCGAGTAGGCCGATGGGCGCGCACCGGAATTCGAAGCCGGCTCGTCGACGGCGGCTAGCCGGGACGGCGTCGCCCCACCCAGCTTCGCGCAATCTCTGAAAGCCGCACGTGCGCCCCGCCGGGGTCGCCGTTTCTTGCGCGGAGGGCGCTTTTGTGCTATAAAGAGAGCCCTTGAACCCAGCAAGCTTTTGGAGGATTCACGTGAACAGCGAAGCTCCCGCCACGATGGCGAAAACGATTGAACAGCAGGCCCAGGCCTTCGACGCGCTCCGCCAAGAAGTCGGCAAGGTGCTCGTCGGCCAGGAGAAGATCTTCGACCGTCTCGTCATGGCCCTCGTCTGCGAAGGCCATGTGTTGCTCGAAGGCGTCCCCGGCATCGCCAAGACGACGATGGTCCGCACCCTCGCCCAGGCGATCGGCCTCGACTTCCACCGCATCTCGTTCACCCCCGACCTGCTCCCGGCCGACGTCGTCGGCACGATGGTGTACAACCCCAAGGACGGTGCCTTCACGCCGAAGCGCGGCCCCGTTTTCACGAACATCCTGCTGGCGGACGAGATCAACCGCGCCCCCGCCAAGGTCCAGTCCGCGCTGCTCGAAGCCATGCAGGAGCGCCAAGTCACCGTCGGCGACACGACGTGCAAGCTTCCCTCGCCCTTCCTCGTGCTGGCGACGCAGAACCCCATCGAGCAGGAGGGCACGTATCCGCTGCCCGAGGCGCAGGTCGACCGCTTCATGTTCAAGTGCATCGTCAACCTCCCCTCCCGCGACGACGAACGCCGCATCATGGCGCGCTTCACGCGCCAGGCGCAGCCCCAGATCCGCCCCGTACTCTCGGCCGAGGCCGTCGATAGCTTCAAGGCCGCCCTCGACCAGGTCTATTGCGACGAGAAGGTCGGCGAATACATCCTCGACATCGTCTTCAGCACCCGCGAGCCCGAACGCCACAACCTCGCCGCGATCCGCCCGTACATCGCCTACGGCGCCTCTCCGCGCGCCTCGCTCTTCCTCAACCTCGCGGCCCGCGCCAACGCCCTGCTCCACGGGCGCGCCTACGCAACCCCCCAGGATGTCAAGGAGATCGCCCCGGACGTGCTGCGCCATCGGATCATCGTCACGTACGAAGCCGAGGCGGAGGACATCACTTCCGACCAGATCATCGCCCGCATCCTCAACGAAGTCCAAGTGCCGTAGCCCGGCTGGATCATGATTTCCGCACTACCCGCCTCCCTCCCCCGCTGGCATGCGCCCCGCGTGCGCGCCGTCTGGGCCTCCGCAGTCGTCTTTACCGCCGCTCTCGCGCCGTGCGCCGCCCAGACGTGGACCGGCGGCGGCGCGTCCCCGAGCTGGAACGACGCCGCCAACTGGGATGTCGCCGCGCCGCCCCTCCCCGGCCTCAGCGCCACGTTCACCTTCGACGCGGCGGCCGGTAACGCCTTCGGGTTCGGCGGCGCCGAACCCTTCCGCGCCAGCAGCCTCCGCTTCACCCCCAAGGCCGGCCGCTTTTCCATCACGGCGCCTGAAATCGTCCTCGGCGGCTCCGCAGACGAGGACATCAACGACGGTTGGATTCTCGAGCCGATCTTCACCCTGGGCAGCGTCGTCAACGAATCGACGCAGACCCAGACGCTGAACGCCGACGTGCGACTCGGCTGGGACACGCGCTTCGACGCCAGCAACGGCAACATCGTCGTCAACGGGCGTCTCGCGGGTGCGGACTTCGCTCTCGTGAAGACCGGCGGCCACGACCTCATCGCCAACGGCGGCGCGATCGACCTCGACCGCGCGGACATCAAGGAGGGCCGCCTCGTCCTCCTCGGCGCATCCGGCGCGATCCGATCGTTCGGCCTGCAAAGCGACGCCGAAATCGCCCTGCTCAACGGCGCCAGCCTCGTCTCGGCGCCGCCCGCCGACGCCAGCCCAGACGCGCCGCTGGTCGTTTATCCAACCGTCAGCCTGTCCGGCGTCTCCAAAGCCACCGGCGCGCCCTGCGCCTGGGATCTCGCCGGACGTCCGCTTCGCAAAGTCAGCGGCGCGTTGACACTGGCCCACGGCGCCAGCCTCACCAACGCCGGCGCCATCGCGATCTTCTCGGCCCCGGGCCAGACCAACGACATCGCCTGCCGCGTGGAAGGCGGCGCCACCCTCCAGGCCAAGGGCCTCGTTCTGGGAGCCACGGAGAGCAGCGAACTCCGCTTCTCTCGGCGCATCGCCCTGACCGTCGCGGGAACCCTCGTCCCCGGAGCGCGCCAGACGACGATCGACCTCGGCGGGAGCAGTCTCCAGGTCGGCGCCCGGGACGGGGGTGGCGACACGCGCTCCGTCCGCAACTCCCTGACTGTGACCGACGGCGCCCGGATCGTCAACGCCGGAGCGTTCCAGGTGGCAGGCGGCAAGGGCGACGACTTCAACACCGCCACGTTCTCCGGCGGCGCCACCCTCGCCTGCAAGGGCTTGCGCGTCGGTCTCCTCGGTTCATCCAACGGCGTGGACGTCGCCGGCGCGGGAACGGCCCTCGACCTCGGCGACGAGCCCATGACCATCGGCACCGCCAACGAATGGGGCAATCCGCACGCCAACGCCGTCGTTCTCCGCGACCGCGCCGCCATCGACCGCTGCGGCGAAATATCCGTCGGACGCAGCGGAAGCTGGGTCGAAAACAACGACGGCGACAATTCCCTCCACGTGGCCTCAGGAGCACGGCTGACCAGCCAGAACGTCTTGATCGGCGTCAACGGGGGCCGCTGCAAGCTCAGCGCCAACAACCGCATGGTCGTCGAAGGCGCGGGCACGTTCTGGAACGCCTCCGGTAGGGGCGTCCTGATCGGCCGCGCGGGCTCCGGCATCTCCTCCGCCAATCGCCTCGTCGTGGCCGACGGCGCCGTGGCCACCAACCTCGGCACCGTCGCCGTCGGCGTCGGCAACGGCGGCCAGAGCGTCGGCAACATGCTGGCGATCACCAACGGCGCGCAGGTGTTCTCGACTGGCGCCGTCCAGATCGGCGTGGCCGGCCAATCCGAGAAGGGCCTCACGGTCACCTCCAACGTGGCGGTCGTCCAAGGCGGTCCGATGGGGCCGGCGCGCTGGGACCTCGGCGGCGACACCCTCGCCGTCGGCGCCGCCAGCGCCTGGAACGGCCCCAGCCGCGGCAACCGCCTCCTCCTGAAGGCGGGCGGGCAGGTCGTCAATGCCGGAGACGTCACCATCGGCCGCGGCGAAGGCGACTTCAAGGACAACCAGGTCGTCCTCGCCGGCGGGCTGCTCGTGGCCCGATCGCTCAAGGTCACGGATTGGAACGGCATCGGCGTCGAACTCGGCCCCTGGGAGCAGAAGCCCGTCCTGGTCGAAAAAGACATTGCATTCGGACACGACACCTTCATCGACCCCAAGGCGCATTCCGGCGCCAAGCCCGGCCGCCATCCGCTCCTCGCCTGGAAAGGCAAGGCCGAAGGCCTCGACCGCATCAAACTCGCACCCGGAACCGCCAGGAAATCCTGGAAACTCGAAATCCTCGAAGACCAGAAGCGGATCTACATCGTCTATCAATAGTCCCGGCGGCCCCCGCGCCACCACCAGAACGGAACGCCACATGCCCTTCGAATCCGGAAGCATCTCCTGCAGACTCTACGACATCGACGAGCGCTTCGAAGCCTCGATCATCGAGTCGTTCGCCGACGACGCCGTCGCCCCGATCGAGACGCTCGCCGCCCAGCCCATCTCCGGCTGGGTGTCGCCGCGCCACCTCCTCGACCGCGACATCAACCGCGAAGTGTGCCTCCTCGGCCACTTCGTGCGCACCGACCTCCTCAAGGCCGAACTCAAGATCCCGCGTTCTCTCCTCAAAGCCTACTGCAAGATCGAGGAACTGGCCGAGATGCAAGCCCGCGGCGTCCCCTTTCTCAACCGCCAGACCCGCGCCGAGATCAAAAAACGCGTCGAGGAAGAGCTGCTGCCGAAGATGCCGCCCACCCTGACCGCCGTCTCCATGGCGCTGGACCTCTCCCGCCAGCGCATCTACACCGACGCGATGTCCGAGAAGCAGCAGGACGCCTTCTGCGCCGCCTTCCGCAAGACGACGCGCGCCGTCCCGGTCCCGCTCATTCCCGAAACCGCCGCCCAGCGTCTGCGCAACCTCGACACGCGGCAGTTCGACGCGACGTGCTTCTCCCCGGATGCCGAGGTCGCCTCGACGGCGAACAACATCGGCATGGACTTCCTCACGTGGCTCTGGTTCTTCTGCGAAGCGCGCGGCGGCCTTTTCAAGACCGAGACGGGCGCGGAGGAGTTCGCCGCCATGCTGGAAGGTCCCGTCGTGTTCTTCCTCGAAGGCGAAGGCGCCCACGAGACTGCGCTGCGCAAGGGCATGCCGCTGATCAGCCGCGAAGCCAAGACTGCGATGGAAGGCGGGAAGAAGCTGCGCAGCGTCAAGCTTACCCTCGCCCGCGGCAAGGAGAGCTACACCGCCACCGTCGACGGCATCGACTTCGGCATCCGCGGACTCAAGCTCCCGAAGCCCGAGACGCCCTACGAGCCCGAAGCCGCGTTCATCGAGCGCATGTCCGGCGTCCAGACCTTCACGGACGCCTTCCTCCACCTCTACGGTCTTTTCCTCGACGAACGCGCCTCGCCGAAGACGTGGCAGAAGACGGTCGCCGAGATCAAGGACTGGATCCGCAACCGCCCCGCGCACATCTAGCCGAGTCCGGAGTGCGGGAGTGCGCGAGTTCGCGAGTTCGCGACACGAGCGGCTAGCGACTAGCGACTAACGACTAACGGGGGCGCGACAACGTCGTTGCCGCGCCCCCGGGGTTCAGGGTTCAGGAGTTCAGGATTCGGAGCATGGGAGTCAGGCGTCTGTGCACTGGGGCCGAGCGCCCTCGGGCAGCGGCGGCGCCTCCACACCGGCTTTGGGCAGCGTCCCCGCCAGCTCCTGCCGCCAATGCGCCACGTCGCCGGACGGGCCGTAGACGTAGAGGAACCGGGCGTAGGTTTTGCCGGTGTTCGTGATCTGATGGAAGACCGTCGGCGGGATGTAGACCGCCTGGCCCTGCGTCAACGTCCGCCGCTCCTCGCCCAGACACACCTCCACTTCGCCGTCGAGGACGAAGTAGAGCTCTTCCTGCTCCTGGTTGTGCCACGGGGTCTGGCCGCCGTCGGGATCCAGGGTGATCATGCCGCAGGCGAAGTGCTTCGGCTGGATCGCCGAAGCCCCGCCTGCGATTTGTTGCGTGAGACGCCGGGCCGGATAACGGCGGCCCGGCGTCTTGAGAAGGTCCGTAACGGTCATTCTCCGAGTCCCTTCTGGACTACAGCTCGAAGGCGTAGGAAACGCCGAAGACCGTGTCCTGGATGTCCTTCGTCTCGTCGGTGTAGATCTTGTCGTCGAGTTGGCCCCAGTAGGCGGCGTAGAGCGAGACGTCGAACGCGGTGACCGTGGCCTTGACGTTGTAGGCGGTCCAGGCGTCAACGGCTGCGCCTTCGCCGTAGTTGTAGTGGAGCTGGCCGTAGAGCGCGACGGCGACGTCCTCGGTGACGTCGAAGCCGATCTCGGCGAAGGGGATGACCTTCAGGTCGTTGTCGTAGTCGCCGGTAAGCATGAACTCGAACTCGGTGCCGAGCGTCAGGATGCCGACGGTCTGGGAGAGCGTCGCGTAGAGCAGCTCCTCGCCATTCCAGCCTTCCATGTTGGGGTACTGCCAGGTGACGAGCGAAAGGCTCGCGGCGGTGCCGCCTTCGGATTCGTAGGTGGTTCCGATGCTCAGATCGACCTCGTTGAAGCAATGGTTCTGGGTCTGCGACTCGTCGATGCGGTCCGTGGCGTAGTTCGCCCAGGCGCCGAACTCAAGGGGGATGCGGTCAAGGGCGTCGAAACCGAACCCGAACCAGGGCTGGATCGCCAGATCGTCGCTGAGGACGCTGCCGGAGTCGTAGATGTAGCCGCTCGAGACGTCGATCGATCCCGATGCCCAGAGCGAGCTGCCCTTCTCCATGGCGGGCGCTTCGGCCTCTGCAGCGGGTGCCGCTTCCTGGGCGAAGGCGCCCGAAACGGCCATGATGGCGGCAAAACCGACGGCTTGAACTACTTTCATTTTTCTTTGACTTTCCGAATGAGGTGAGGAATTGATGTTGGGGGATCTCCCATGAACAGGTCACATGACCTGTACGGGTCTGGAAGTCTAGGCCCGACGCATCGAAAAGTCAAGAAAGCGATTTCCTCCGGACGCGCGCGCGCATCGGTTTGCACCGATCTGGGTCTTCGGATACAATGCGCCGGTATTCACCAACTCCCGAAACGCCTATGAGCCTCATCCGCCTGCCCTGCCACCACGGCCATGTCGAGGCCGACGTCCCGGACGCCCGCCTGCGGGCCGTTCTGTGTCCCGCCGCCGCGCAACCCGACGAGCCCGACGAACCCGAGCAGATCCGCCGCGTCCAGGCGGCTCTCGACCATCCCATCGGCTCGCCCGCGCTCGAAGCGCTCGCCGCGGGCTGCCGCACCGCCACGATCATCACCAGCGACCACACGCGGCCCGTTCCGAGCCGGATCACCCTTCCCCGCCTCCTCGAACGCCTCCGGCGGGGCAACCCCGCGATCGACATCACCCTCCTCGTCGCCACCGGCTGCCATCGCGCCACGTCGCCCGATGAAATGCGGAGCAAGTTCGGCGACGCCCTCGTCGCCACCGAACGCTTCGTCATGCACGACTGCAAGGACGCCGCGCAGCTCCGTCATCTCGGCGCCCTGCCCTCCGGCGGCGCGCTCTGGCTCAACCCCCTCGCGCTCGACACCGACCTGCTTCTGTCCGAGGGGTTCATCGAACCCCATTTCTTCGCCGGGTTCTCCGGCGGGCGCAAGAGCGTGCTGCCCGGCATCGCGGGGGCCCTGACGGTCCGCGCCAACCATTGCAGCCAGTTCATCGCCGACCCCCGCGCACGAGCCGGCGTCCTGGACGGCAACCCCATCCACCGGGACATGCTCTTCGCCGCCCGGCAGGCACGGCTGCGCTTCATCCTCAACGTCACGCTCAACCCGGACAAAACCATCCACGCCGCCTTCGCCGGCGACCCGGAGGCCGCGCATCTCGCAGGTTGCGCCCAGATGCGCGCCGCCGCAAGCGTGCCTCGCGTCGAGGCTCCCATCGTCGTCACCAGCAACGGCGGCTACCCCCTCGACCAGAACCTCTACCAGGCCGTCAAGGGGATGACCGCGGCCGAATCCTGCTGCGCGCCGGGCGGAACGATCATCATGGTGGCGGGGTGCGCAGACGGCCACGGGGGCGAAGCGTTCGCCCGCGCCCTGGCCGAAGCGGAGAGCCCCGCGGCGCTGCTTCGCCGCGTCCTCGCCGTCCCTCAGGACGCCATGGCCTAGACCTGTCTAGTACATGTCTATTTTGATCTTGACGCCTGGAGCCGGCTCTGATAGATTCCGGGGCATGACGAGGGAAAAGACCACCGTCGACGCGAAACCGCCCTACCTGGCCCTGGCCGACAAGCTTCGCAAGGCCATCGCGGCTAGGAATATTGCGCCCGGATCGTTTCTGGGGACAGAGGTCGAACTGTCCAAGAACCACAGCCTCGCGCGCATGACCGTGCGTCGCGCGGTGCAGACGCTCATCGACGAGGGCATTCTCGAGCGGCTGCCCGGCCGCGGCATCTTCGTCCGGAATCCCGAACACCAGACGCGCTCCGTCAAGGTCCTCGCCGGCAACCTCTGCTGGACCCCCGCCGTCAACATGGCGCGCGCCGCGAAGAAAGTCGCCGACGACAAGGGCGTCGAGCTGATTCTCTGCGACGCCCACGGCAACATGGCAGCCGACCTCGAAACCATTCGCCGCCTCCCCTACAACGGCGTCCGCGGCGCCTTGATCATGTCGCTGCACTGCCGCGAATTCCACAGCGCCCTCAGCCACCTCGTCGCCGCCAACTTCCCCTTCGTCGTCGTCGACCAGCACCTCCACGAAATCGACGCTCCCTCCGTCTGCTCCGACAATTTCGGCGGGGGCGCGCTCGCCGCATCCGCCGTCCTCGAGGCCGGCCACCGCCGCATCGCCTTCATCGGCGATCTCGGCGCCACCACCACCGCGGATCGTCTCAGGGGCGTCCAGGGCGCCCTCGCCCGCGATGGCGTGTCGCTGGCCGCGACCATCGACTTGCAGGTCCTGGATCAATTCGGCGACTGGGAGCCGCGCGTCAAGGAAACGGTTCGCGAGCTGATGGCCTCTCACGCCGCCCCGACCGCCGTGCTCTGCAGTTGCGATTCGGTCGCGCGCGCCGCCTACCGCACGCTGCAGGGCCTTGGACTCGAAATCCCCAAGGACGTCAGC
>CAYVJM010000054.1:0-11552 GCA_964451695.1 uncultured Lentisphaerales bacterium
CGGGTCTGGCGCGCGTGCTGGCACGGAGCAACGGCACCAAGGACCGCATCGAGCGGGAGCCGCTGGAATTCCACCGCCGCCTCCAGGCCGGCTATCGTGAAATGGCCGCGGCCGAACCCGCGCGATTCGCCGTCATCGACGGCCAGGTCTCCGAAGATGACGTCGCCGCGCGCATTTGGGCGACGGTGCGGGCTCGCCTGCTGCAACCCTAGCGGCCATTTCGTGGCGGCATTTGGCAGTTGAGCCGGGGGCGGTTTTATGGCAGAATAAAACCCGTCAAAGGAGATTTTCCCGATGCGTACGCTCAAAAGGCTTTTTTGGATCCTCGTGCTGCTCGCCGTCGTCGCGGCGATCGGCCTCCATGGCTTCGTGCGCTCGACCCCTGGCAAAGCGGCCATTGCCAAGCGGATATCTCAGGCGACCGGGCTCAAGGCGACGGTCGGCGAGGCCCGCCTTTCGGGCTGCGCGCTGGCGCTTTCCGACGTCAAAGTCTGGTTTGCGGAGACCGACGGCGCGGAGCGCGTCGTGCTGGCCGCGCCGGAGGTAGTCGTCTCGCGTCTCGACGGGCGCCGCAAGATTGTTTTGGCCCGGCCGGAGATTAACGGCTTCCAGTCCGCGTTGAGCGACTGGACGCCCGCCGCGATCCGGGGTTTCGCGGACCCCGCGGGGCTGGAGACGGCGTTGGCCGAGTTCGCCCGTTCCGCACAGGTCTGGTTTGAGATCAAGGAGGCCCGGATCGTTCTGCAAGACGCTTCCGGCCAGGACGTGGCCTCATATTCGGGCGTGGACTGGTCGCATTTGCCGGCCCGGCTGGCCGGACGTCTCGCGATGACCCATGATCGCGTGGTCGCGCAGGCGATCGGCGGCCGCTCTGCGGCCTTTTTGAAGGAATGGCTGGACGATGGGCGTTTGAGCGTAGTGCTGGAGACATCCAAATCCCCTGAAGCCGCGCCTGCCGCGGTCGTGGCGGAGCCCCCGGCCGCAGTTCCCGAGCCCCCGGCCGAGCCTGCGGCCGCCGAGGCGGTTGAATTGAAGGATCAGGCTCCCGCAGCTGGGCCGGCTAAAGAAGCCCCGGCGGAGGGCGGGAGCGCCGCAGAGGAGGAGCGGAAAGCGGAATGAGCATCATTGGCGTGATTCCTTCGCGCTGGGGTTCGACTCGGTTCCCCGGCAAGAGCCTTGCACCCCTTTGCGGCAAGCCGCTCGTGAAGTGGGTCGTCGAGGCGTGCCTGCGGGCGAAGACGCTGGACGCCGTCGTCGTGGCCACGGACGAGCCGCGCATCGCCAAGGCGGTGGCCGGAACGGGCGCCCGCGTGGCGATGACGCGCCCGGACCACCCGTCCGGGACGGATCGCGTCGCCGAGGCGGCGAAGGCGGCGGACGGCGACATCGTCGTCAACATCCAGGGCGACGAGCCGTTGATCGACCCCGGGCTGATCGACGCCGTGGCGGCGAAGCTCAAGGGCGACGACCGCTGGCAGATGGCCACGGCCTGCGCGCCGATCCTGACGATGGCCGACCTGATGGCGCCGACGATCGTCAAGGTCGTCCTCGACGCGGAGGACGGCGCCCTGTATTTCTCGCGCCTGCCGATTCCCTGTCGGCGCGACGGCGCGCCGGACTTGGCTTCCGGGCTCTATCAGCGGCACATCGGCATCTACGGGTACCGTGGCGCCTTTCTGAAGCGGCTGGTGGCCGAGCCGCCTTGTGCGCTGGAAAAGGCCGAATCGCTCGAGCAACTCCGCGCGATGTGGCTGGGCGGGCGCATCGGCGTCGTCCGCACCCGCGAGCTGGGCATCGGCGTGGACCGGCCAGAGGACGTCCCCGTGGTCGAAGCGCTCATTCGGGAAAGGGGGCTGGCATGAAGGCAAAAAACGATGCTTCCGAATCCATCGTGCGACCTGTTCGGGCCGTCTCGACCGGCGGCCCCGCGGGGATTGCCCTTGGCGGCAAGCGCCCCCTGGCGCTGATCGCCGGGCCGTGCGTGATCGAGAGCCGCGAGGGTTGCTTCGCGCTGGCTCGCAAGCTCGTGACGATGGCGCGCCGTCTGGACGTCCCTTACATCTTCAAGGCCTCGTTCGACAAGGCGAACCGCTCGTCGGTGAAGAGCTTTCGCGGCCCGGGGATCGACGAAGGGCTGCAGATCCTCGCCGACATCCGCAACGAGCTGGGCGTGCCGGTCGTCACGGACATCCACGAGCCCTGGCAGGCGGCCGTCGCGGCCAAGTACGTGGACGTGCTCCAGATTCCGGCCTTCCTCTGCCGCCAGACCGACCTTCTGCTCGCCGCGGGCGAGACGGGGTGCGTCGTGGAAGTGAAGAAGATGCAGTGTCTTGCCGCGGAGGACATGGAGCAGGTCGTGGCGAAGATCGAATCGACGGGCAACCGCCGCATCGTGTTGGCGGAGCGCGGCACGTCGTTCGGCTACCGCAACCTCGTGGCGGACATGCGCAATTTGCTGATCATGCGGCAGTTCGGGTACCCCGTGGTGTTCGACGCGACGCATTCCGTGCAGCGGCCGGGCGCGTTGGGGGCGGGGAGCGGCGGCGACGGCAAGTGGGCGCCGGCGCTGGCCTGCGCGGCCGTGGCGACGGGCGCGGTGGACGCCGTTTTCATCGAGACGCACGAAAATCCGCCGCAGGCGCTTTCAGACGCGGCGAACGCGATCGCGTTCGCGGAGATGCCGGCGTTGTGGAAGAAGCTTTCCGGGATCGCGGCGATCTGCCGTCCCGGCGGTGCGGAAGGGAGGCGCTAGCGGCATGACGACGCGGACTTACCAGAAGGCGGCCCTCGGTGGCGCGCGGCGGCCTGCGGCCGCGGCGTGGCTCCTGGCCGCGTTGCTGGTGGCCGCCGGCGTCGGGAGCGCGGCGCCCGGGGACATGCCGGCGATGGCGGAGTCCGTGAAGGGGCTGCGTCTTCCGCTTCAGCGCCATCCCAACGGCCGGGTCGAGGCGCTGCTGATCGCCAACGAGGCATGGATGACAGAGGATGGCGTGGCGGCCAAGGGCGGCATCGAGATCTTCCTGATGAGCCCCGAGGGGCTGACCAACGGCATCGCCCGCGCCATCGAGGGCGTGTTCGACCAGAAGGCGAAGACGGCGCGTTGCGCGGGGCCCGTGTTTCTGGAGCGCGCCGGCGTGACGCTTTTCGGCACCAACATGCTGTGGGATTCGTCGGCCCAGGAGATCGTCATTGAAACGAAGCCCGTGCTGACCCTCGAGCGGTCCGGGCGCAGCGCCGTGGAGGGACTATGATCGGAAGACACCGCGTCGCAGCCGCGCTTGCGCTGATCCTCCCGTTGGCCGCCTGGGCGGCCGGCGGGGCGGCGGCGCCTGCCGCGATGCAGACCGTGGTGACTTCCGAGAGCCTGACCTTCGACTACCAGAACTTCGTCGCATCGTTCCTGGACAACGTCCGCGTGGCCGACCCGGAGTTCACGCTGCGCGCCGACGCGATGAACGTCACGTTCAAGAACTCGAACGATGTCGAGCGCGTAGCGCTTTCGGGAAATGTCAAGCTTGACAAGGACGATATCGAGGCGCGGTGCGGCTACGCGCTCTACACGAAGGGCAACGGGCAGGTGCTGATGGAGCAATCCCCGGTCGTGGTGCGCGACGGCAACCGGATCGTCGGGGACAAGATGTCCGTGTGGATCCACGAGGAGCGCGTCCTCGTCGAGCGGCACGTCGCGGTCGAGGCGAAGCCGGCGAAGCGTGCGAGCGGGCGGGAGCTGGCTGGGGCGATGAAGGTGACAGCGGACAGGCTGGAGTTCGACTATCGGGAGTTCAGGGCCTCGTTCGAGGGCAATGTCGTCGTCACCGAGCCCGGCTTCACGCTCAAGGCCGACCGCATCCTGGTCTTTCTGGAGAACACGAACGACGTCAAGCGGCTCGATGCGGCGGGGCACGTGCGCTTCAAGAAGGACGAGGTGACGGTCGCCTGCGGCAAGGCGAGCTATACGCGGGACAACGGGCTGATGATCTTGCAGGACGATCCGGTCGTCTCGCATGGGCAAGGGCGGATCGAGGCGCGCAAAATGTCGATCTGGATCGATCAGAAACGCTTCGTGGTTGAGGAGAACGTCAAGCTCTCCTCCGGGGCTGTCGCAGGTAGCAGGGACGGTGGGGCGACGACCACGGTTACGGCCCAGAAGCTGGAGTTCGACTACGACAAGTTCATCGCGCTTTTCGACGGCGGGGCGATCGCGAGCAACCCGGAAATGACGCTCGAGGCGGATCGGATGCGCATCTTTCTGGCGGGCACGAACCGCCTCAGCCGCGTGGACGCCGTGGGGCGGGTCCACCTCCGCAGCGGGGACGGGCCTGCGCAGGCGGCGAAGCACGGGGGCCAGGCGCGCAGCTTCGACCTCGTGGCGGACAACATGCTGGCGCATTTTATGGAGGATAACGCGCTTGATCGCGTCGAGGCGGCGGGCGGTGTCAATCTGAAGAGCGGGGACGTCGTCGGCCAGTGCGGCAATGCGGTTTACACGGCGAAAGACGGTCGCGTTCGGATGCAGGAGAATCCGGTCGTGACGAAGGGCGAGAACAAGATCGGCGCGAAGACGATGTCCTACCTCATCCAGGAGGAGCGCGTCCTCATCGAGGAGGAGGTCGCTGGCGAAGTGCTGCCCTCCTCCGTGGAAAAGGGGGTGGTGCCATGAATGCGGCATGCGTTGAACCGAGCGGCGCCGGCCACACCCTCGTGGCCGAGAGCCTGGAGAAGAGCTACCGCAACCGCAAGGTCGTGGACGGAGTGAGCATTCACATCGACCAGGGCGAAATCGTGGGGCTCCTCGGTCCCAACGGGGCGGGCAAGACGACGACGTTCTACATGATCGTGGGACTCGTGCGGCCCGACGCCGGGGCGATCCGCTTCAAGGGCGGGGACATCACGCGCTACCCCGTCTACCGTCGCGCGCGGGCCGGCCTCGGCTACCTTGCGCAGGAGCCTTCGATCTTCCGCAAGCTCACCGTCGAGCAGAACATCCTGGCGATCCTCGAGACCCTGCCGATCTCCCGCGCCGATCGTCGCCGCCGCCTCGACGAGCTGCTCGGGGAGTTCAACCTGCTCAAAGTCGCCCGCCAGCGCGCCTACACCCTCAGCGGCGGCGAACGCCGCAAGCTGGAGATTGCGCGCGCCCTCGTCCAGAACCCCGCGATCCTCATGCTCGACGAGCCCTTCGCCGGCGTCGACCCCCTCGCGGTCTCGGACATCCAGCAGATCATCCGCGACCTGCAGAAGAGCGGCTACGGCATCCTCATCACCGACCACAACGTCCGCGAGACCCTGTCCGTCGTGGACCGCGCCTATTTGCTCTACGAGGGTCGCGTGCTCTGCGAGGGCACCAGCGACCAGCTCATCAACGACCCCGAGGTTCGCAAACGCTACCTCGGGGAGGAATTCCGCATGTAGCAACCCCCAAGAAAGGAGATCAACCATGCCTGTTGAAGTCACCGTGCGCCATTTGAACATCAGCGACGTTCTCCAGAAGTACGCCCAGGAGAAGGCGGACAAGCTGATCGAAAAGTTTCCGGCCATCGAATTCGTGAAAATCGTCCTCGACATGGACGGCCCGTTCTACACGGCGGGCGTCGCCGTGCAGGGCGGCCACCGGACAACGGTGGAGAGCCTGCACAAGGATGCGGACATGATGGCGGCGATCAACGCCGCCTTCGACAAGGCCGAGGCGCAGTTGCGCAAAAACGCGCAGCGCCGCCAGGAAGTGAGACACTAGGAGGAACAGTGACACTTACGAAGGAAATCCCACTCGTCAACAAGTACGGCATGCACGTCAGGCCGGCCGGCGCCTTGGCGCGGGTCTGCCAGAAGTACATGTCCGAGGTCACCGTCGAGAACGGGAGCTGTTCCGTCTCCGGCAAGAGCGTGCTGGGGCTCATGACGCTCCAGGCGCCCGTGGGCACCGTGCTCAAGTTCACGGCCCAGGGCGACGACGCGAATCTCGTGCTTGCGGAGATCGAGGAGTTGATCAAAAACCGGTTCGGCATCGCCGACGAATAAACCGCCTCCGGTCCCGTCGAGGGACCGGAGCGCGTTTCCAAGGCTTCCGAATCCTTCCACCATGCCCATCTACGAATATACCTGCGGACGCTGCGGCGAGAGCTTCGAGCACCTCGCGCGGTCGTTCGACGCGCCGCCCCCGCCGTGCCCCGCGTGCGGCGCGGCGGATTCCCGGCGCCAGCTTTCGGTGTTCGCGGCAGGCGCCGCGAAAACCGCGCCTGCCGGATGCCGGAGCTGCCCCGGAAGCGAGTCGGGTTGCCCGCAAGCCTCCCGGCGCCACGGCCCCGGATGCGGCTGCTGCTCCCATTGAAGCCACCCCATAACACAAGGACCCTGACGATGTATACCAAGATTTTGCTTGTCGCCGCGATGGCTGCCGGCGTGCTGCTAGGCGGTTGCGCGACGAAGATCCGTGTCACTTCCGATCCCCCTGGCGCGATGGTCCGTCTCCGCGGCGAAGGCCGGGCGGCATTTCGTTGGATGACCGGACCCACGGAGACGCCCTGCGAGATGGATGTCTACTACGGGCGCGTGAGCGTCTACGTGATCTGGCCGGACGGCAAGCCCGAGGGCCAGCCCAAGCCGGGCGGCACGCTCATCAGCGGCGTGAAGTCCGAAAAGAAGCAAGTCGACCTGTCGATGTGGCGGGACGCCGAGACCGTCCACTTCGTCAAGCCCTAGCGCCAGGGCGCAGCCCGCGATGGCCCGGAGCCCGGCACTCGACCTGCTCGAATTCATCCCGCTGCGCCTCGCCGTCGGGGTCCTCGACGCGATTCCCGCAGTCGCCGGGCTGGCCTTCGGCCGCGCGGTGGGCAAGCTCGCCTGGACGCTGCTCCCGAAGCGCCGCAGAACCGCCATCGCCAACGTGCTCAAGGCGGGCGTCGCGAACGACCCCGCCGAGGCGCGTCGCATCGCGAAATCTTCGTTTGAGAGCTTCGGCATGGTCGGCGTCGAATCGCTCGCCGCCATGCGCATCGTCACCCCGGACACCCTTTCGCACCACGTCGTCGAGTCGATTCCGCCGGAGACGGCGGCGCTTTTCGACGATCCCGCCCAAGGCGTCATCCTCGTCTCCGCGCACCTCGGCAACTGGGAACTCGCCGGCCACATCATCGCCTTTCGCAAGCGACTTGTCGCCGTCGCGCGCTCGATGAACAACCCCCGGATCCAGCGCTATCTGCTTCGGCGCAATCCCCGGATGAACATCGAAATCGTGGCGAAGCACGCCAGCGACAGTCTGAGTCTGCTGCGCCCGCTACGCAGCGGACGCCTCCTCGGGCTCATCGCGGACCAGCATGCGGCCTCCCACGGCGTCCGGGCCCTGTTCTTCGGCCATCCCGCGCAGACCATCGTCTCGCCGGCGCGTCTTCATCTCGCCACCGGATGCCCGCTTGTCTGCGGCTGCTGTCTGAGGACGGGTCCGATGCAGTTCAAGGTGATCGCCGGCAAGCCGCTCCGCTATGCCAAGAGTTCGGATCGCGACGCCGACATCCTTGCGATAACCCAGGAACTCAACGACCAACTCGAGGCCTTCATCCGCCTCTGCCCCGAGCAGTACCTCTGGGCTCATCGGCGTTGGCGCTGAAGACTCTGGCATGGAGGAATCCCCATGAAACCCGACGACTCCGCACCCACGCCCCGCCGTGAATCCAACGGTGCTCGGAAGCCCGCCCCCGGCAAGCTCGCGGCCGTATGGATCCGCATCGGCGACTTCCTCCGTCGCGAAGTCTGGGATCTCGAGCCGAGCGGTCTTTCGGCCGGCAAGCGCGCCGCAGTCAAGGCGATTCGGATCGTCCTGCTCGTTGGCAAGGGGTTTCGCAACGACGAGTGCGCGCTCCATGCCTCGTCTCTCACGTTCATGACGCTGCTTTCGTTCATTCCCACGCTGGCGCTCGCGCTCTCCCTCGTCCGGGCCGTCAGCTACGACGACTCGCTGCGCGACAGGACGAAGGATTTCGTCCGTTCCATCGTCGTCGAGCGGACGGGGCTCAAGCCGGCGTCGTTCGCGCAGACCGCGCAAGCGGCCCCGGCAGGCGCGTCTGCCGAACCGGACGCTTCGGCTTGGGCGACCAACGCCGCGCCTGCGACGGTCATCGCGCCGGCCCAGGGCGTCATCACGCTCGACAAGCTCGAGGATCTGATCGATTCGGGCTTCGACACGGTCGAGGCGTTGAACTTCGGCGCCCTCGGCGGTCTCGGCCTGATCTTCCTGATCTGGACGGTCGTCGCGGTGCTCAGCGACGTCGAGTCCGCCTTCAATCGCGTCTGGGGCATCGTCGAGCAACGCCCTATCGCGCGGAAGTTCGCGGACTACCTCAGCGTGCTGATCATCTGTCCGCTGCTGGGCGTCGCCGCCTCGTCCCTGCCCGTCGTGAGCGTGCTTGAGGCGAAGATGAGCGAAGTGGACAGCAATTTCGTCCTCTCGTCGATCGCCGGCGTCCCCGTGATCCGGGTCGCCTGGGTGCTCTTTCTGCTCACGCTGGCCTTCGCCTTCCTCCTCAAGTTCGCGCCCAACACCAAGGTCAAGGCGTCGCCCGCGCTCGCGGGAGGGGTCGTCGCGGCCGTCGGCTTCGCGGCCTGGCTCAAGATCTGTCTGGCTCTGCAGATCGGCGTGGCCAAGTACAGCGCCTTCTTCGGCAGCTTCGCGATGGTGCCCATCCTGCTCTCGTGGGTCTACGTGAGCTGGGAGATCCTCCTGTTCGGAGCGGAGGTCGCCTGCGCCGTGCAGAACGTCGAGACGTACAAGGTGGAGCTGGGCTGGAAGGACGCGAACTTCCGCGCGCGGATCATGCTCGCCGCGGCGCTGTTGCGCGAGGCCGCGGACGGTTTGGCCGCGGACGACGGTCTCGTCGATCTCGCCGCTTTCAACCGCCGCCACCGCGTCGCTGTCCGGCTGGTTCGCTCGGTCGCCTACGATCTCGTCCAGACCGGTGTGCTGGTCGAGACGGCCAAGGATTCGAATGCCTACGCCGTGCGCCGGGATCTGAGTCGCATGACGCTCGGAGAACTCGTTGTCCTGCTCGTGGACGCTGGCGTCGCGCCTGCGGGGCTGGGCCTCGCGAAGCTCGCCACGTCGCGGGCAGTCGAGGAGGCGTTCGCGAAGGCGTTCGGCGTCGGGCTCGCCGTCCGAATCGCCGAATTCCCCTCCAATGCCCCGGCTTCGGCTGGAATTCCGTCATGAGTCAGCATCGATACCCCAGACCGCATCAGGGATCGCCCGCGAACCGCCGTCCCGGTCTGGAACGCCGACGGGGCGACCCACCCGCGTCGATGCTGCTCTCGCGCGGACGTCTTGCCATCGAGCGGATGCTCGCCATCGTCGCGCTGGCCGCGGCGATACCGGTCTTCATGATGATGGAGGGGTGCCGCACGATCGGCGTGCGCCCCCCCGCTGGATCGCGCCCGACGACGGTCTTCATGGAGGTGACGGGCTACGACAGCGGGCCTCGCTCCTGCGGATGGGAGCGCGATTGGCTCGGACGCCCCGTCTACAGCTACGGGCCGATGAAGGGGAAGCGCAAGCATGTGGGGCTGACCGCCAGCGGACGGCGCGCGAAGCACGGCACGATCGCCGCCGACGCTCGCCACTATCCGTTCGGGACGGTCATGTACGTCCCAGGCTATGGGTATGGCCGCGTGGAGGATCGCGGCGGCGATATCAAAGGCCCGGCTCGTCTGGATGTGTGGTTTCCGAACGAGCGGGCCGCAGTCAACTGGGGCCGCCGCAGGAACGTCCGCGTGACGGTCTGGAAGGCGCCTTGAGCGCCCGGGAAGAAACGACTAGAGGCTCAGCGCGACATGGGCGCCCAGCACCGTGTCAGTGCGCTCGACGCCTTCGGCGGGTTCAGAATCGTGGTCGACCTTGAGCGTGACGCCGAAAGCGAGCGTCTTGGCGAGGGCGGATTCGATGCCGGCCTCGAACGCGACGAGCGTGTTGCCGAAGTCGGCCGCTTCGGGCGTGACTTCGAGCTTCTCCCAGACGCCGACGGCATCGTTGACCTTGTAGTCGATGCGCTCGCCGAAGCGCAGGGCGAAGTACTCGTCGTCGGCGTCCCGAACGTCCTCGTAGACGTGGGCGACGCCCGCATCTACGGAGAACTTGAAGGCGTCGGTGTCCGCCAGGAACGTGCCGGCGCCCGTGCTGGCGACGTTGCGCAGCTTGATGTCCGCAATGGAATCGTGCGCGACAAGTTCGTCGGCGTAGAGATAGAAGCCGTCGAAGCGCTGTTTGACGTTGGCGTTGGCCTTGGCGCTGCCCTCGGTCTGCTGGCTCTCGGCGGTGCCATCGGCTCCAACAGTTTCGGCCTCGGCGTAGTTGCCTTCGAGCATCGCGTTGATGATCGTCCTGTCGATCGTCTTGCCCGCCTCGATCCGCCCCGTGTAGGAGTCGGACTCCGTGTTGCCCGACTTCGTCGAGAAACCCGCGGTCAGCTTGGTCGACCAGTCCTTGGATGCCGCGTTGGCCTCGGGAGCCGGATCTGCTGGAGGCGCGGCGACTTGGGCGAAGAGGGGGATGGCGGCCGTCATCGTGCTGACGACCAGGGCGGAAGCGAGGGTGTAGCGCTTGATTTTCATTCGGGCTCCTGATGCACGGCGAGGTGCGGGTGTGGTTGGGGTTGAGGGAGGTTGAAGATCCAGTGAACTCTCCGCCGCGCCGGGAACCCGGTACCGCGGAAAGTCGGTGGACATGATCAACCCGCAATGCCGCTAGATTGTATCGGAGAACAACGCATTGTGCAACGGCGAATTCCGCGATTCGCGACTTCGACCCATCTCAGGGGGGGGGGCGCGAAGCGGTGTCGACGTCGCGCCATGGCACCGAGGCATGGAACCACCCGCGACAAAAGAAGACGGCGTTCCCAAGCTCCGTTGGAGCGAAGAAACGCCGTCTTTCAATGGCGTCATGGTATTGGCGCCAGTCGTCAGGCAGTCAGACTGCCGTGGCGAGGGCTAGATCACGCCGTGGGCGAGCATCGCGTCGGCGACCTTGACGAAGCCGGCGATGTTCGCGCCGACCACGTAGTTGCCTTCGCTGCCGAATTCCTTCGCGGCCTGGTAGGCGTTGTCGTGGATCGACTTCATGATGCCCTTGAGGCGCGCATCGACCTCCTCGCGGCTCCAGGAGAGGCGCAGGGAGTTCTGCGACATCTCGAGGCCGGAGGTCGCGACGCCGCCGGCGTTCGAAGCCTTGCCGGGCGCGTAGAACAGACCGGCCTTCTGGAAGATCTCGACGCCTTCCGGGCAGGTTGGCATGTTGGCGCCTTCGGCCACGAGCTTGCACCCGTTCTTGACAAGCGCCTTGGCGTCCGCCGCGCTGATCTCGTTCTGCGTGGCGCAGGGGAAGGCGGCGTCGCACTTGACGCCCCAGGGGCGCTTGCCCTCGAGGTACTCGGCCTTCTTGAACTTCTTGGCGTAGTCGCTGATGCGGCCGCGCTTGACGTTCTTGAGCTCCATGATCCACGCGAGCTTCTCGGGGGCGATGCCGTCCTTGTCGACGATCGTGCCGTTGGAGTCGGAGAGCGTGACGACCTTGG
>CAYVJM010000055.1:0-11514 GCA_964451695.1 uncultured Lentisphaerales bacterium
GACACGCTCGAAAACGACACCGTGACGATCCGCCTGCGCGACTCCATGGAGCAGATCCGCCTCCCCGTCGCCGAACTCCGCAGCTACATCGAAAAGGCCATCGAGGGGTAGTGCGCCGCCGCACGGCGGGCAAGGGCTCGCATGCGGGCGAGCCCTTCTGGGGGTGCTCCGGCTACCCGGATTGCCGCCAGACGCTTCCTTTTGACAAAAAGTAGCTTGTCTGACGGGTCCGACCAGTCCGCCCCGTCTGACTTGTCTGACCGCCCCACAAATGTTCGCGAGCAAGCGCATGCATCCCTCTCGACAAGCCGATTGCGAAGCAGGGTGGGGCGCAGCCGTCCCGGCAAGCCGTTCGAATGGCGGACAAATGTAATCTTGAAGTTGCTCTCAAGATTATATCAATCGGTGGCAGAGTCCAGGGAAACAAGGGCCAGAAGAAACAAGGGCCAGGCCCGTTTTCAGCCCTTGTCTTTCCTGGGCGCGTACCAGGGTTCGGAAAATAACGTTGTCGCGAACTTGGTCGCAAAACTTGGTCGTGAGCATGCTTCTCTCTCGACAAGCCGCTTGCGAAGTCGTCCCGGCGAGCTGTGTCCGCCGTTCCTTCGGCAAACGGGTTGCGGAGCGCCTCTTCTGCTCTCCGCGCCTACGCAGGGTTGGCGAAGACGCGCTCGACTTGTGCGATGGAATCTGGGCCGACGGAGCCGTCGGCGAACACGCCGAGGTTGAGCGTGAGTGCGCCGCCGGGGTCGAGGAACGTTCGGGCGAGCGTGCGCAGGTCGTCGTCCGAATAGCACGGCGGCTCCATGCGTTCAGGGTGCGCGACGTCGACCTTGAACGGGTCGTACCACGGGGCGAAATACGTCTCCCCGAGGTGCCACCAAAACGCGTCGATGGGCACGAGCGCGTGCATGAGGATGCGCGTCCCAGGGAAGAAAGCGCCGCCATGCACCGCGTGCGGGCGTGCTCTCGGGTCCGCCTCCTGCATGTGGGGGAGTCCGTTCGAGAGACGATCGCACTCGCCTGCGTAGAAGTCCTCTTCGGTCGTCGTGCAGATGTGCGGGACGTGCAGCACGAAGCCGCCCTCGTTGAATGCCGTCGCGGCATTTGGATTGCCGGCGCGCAGCGCGCGGTTCCACTGCTCGAAGCGGAAGCAACTGTAGTGGTTGTGATCCTTGTCGTTCGACCAGGAGTCCCCCTCGGTCTTGTAGGCACCGACGCCATCGATCCACCAGCCGGAAATCAGGTCTCCGTAGCGCTCAGACCAGTGGCGAAGCACCTCGGTCCAGCGGTCTTGGAAGACGGAGTGGAGGGGAAGCCCGTGCTCAAGCGCTTCCGCAAAGCCGAACGCCCGGCGGATGACGGGGGCGTGGTTGTCGCAGGTGCAGTAGGCGACGAGGCGCCCGCCCCGCGAGCGGACGGCCTCCGCGACTTCCTGGACGATGTCGCGGCGTTTGCACCAGAGGGCATGGCCGACGCGGTGTTCGATGACGTCGTTGGGCGCGTTGTAGAAGCCGGAGTTCTGTCCAAAGGGGAAGATCAGCCACTTCGCGTGCGAGCGGTCGTAGGCTTCCATGAGTTTTTCCACGTCGAACACGCGCTCGACGACCTCTGCGGGGTCGGTGAACTCGCGCCCGTTCGGCGCGACCATGCGATGCGTGCCGCCGAGCAGGTAGTGAACCATGATGCCGTGTCCGCCGCTCATCCAACGCACGCGTTCGGGAATGTCGTTTCTGTCTTCCATTCCAAGCATTCTACCAGAGTCCCGCGCCGTGCTCAACGTGCGTTTGCTATATACGACTTGTTTAACAACACTAAAATACGATACATATAGCGGCAGACGTGTATAAATAAGGAGAGACAAGGGCCAGGAGAAACAAGGGCCAGGCCCGTTTTCAGTCAGGCCTGGTTTCAGTCTTACAATCCGTGGCGGGGTTCGCATGTAGCTCAGGATGTTTGTAGTCCCGCCGTCAGGCGGTCGCGTGGCCGAGGTCGCGACCCCGGCTGAAGCCGGGCGCTGCAAACGCGGGGGCCCATGGCTGCATGGCGCGCGGACAACCCCGCGGAGTCGCGGAGGTCGCGGAGTCGTGCGCCTCGGTTTTTTGTAATCTCGAAAAAACTTCCATATTACGGTGGCAAGATTGTGGCGAAGTGCCACCCTGGCCTGAATTTCATAGATTCCCAGTTGTTTTGAAAAGGCCATTTTGCGACAATGGGAGGCAGAGGAGGAGCCCATGAACTTGCCTGAAGAGCTGAAGGCCGTGACGTCCTCGGAACTCTGCAGAGTCCAAGTGGGGTGAGGAGTGGACAAAGATGCGCATTATCATCACAATCCTGCTTGTTGGGATCGCTGCCTCGGTCGCGATCCACTCCGCCTTGATGCGCAAAATCATCGCAATCCTGTTTGTCGGGATCGCCTTAATCGAACTCCTTACGCCTCGGGTGAAATGGGATGGCTTTGAACACCGCGATGTCAAGATCTCGGTCATGACGGCAAGCCAGACACCTGTGCCGGGTGCTCGGGTCGTCTTTCGCGACCGATACGACTTAATCAGGAGAGACGGGGACGACTATGCACAAATGACTTCGGAGGAGAGGCAGGAGTGGATGGATGTGCATTGTCCCTCGGGCGTCACTGACGCCGAGGGGGCCTTTGTTTTTCGCGCCCTCTTTCCCGCGTCGGGGTCGAAATTCCTTTTCTGGTACACCGGCGGGTTCGGTCTGCGCGGCACGGTCACGGTCGACGCCGATGGGTACCAGACGCTCGAACGGCCATTACGCGAGCTTGCAGGACGAAGCGGCATGTCGATTCGCAGCCATCGCAAGAAGCCCATCGCTGTTGAATGCACGCTCGAAGCATTGGACAAGGAATCCCCATTGAAATAGGCTCGATCAGTCAGATCAGAAAGGCAACCCCATGCGCACGCCAGCCCTCCTTCTCGCCTCCCTTTCCGCCGCGCTCTGCTCCGCCGCCGCCATCGCCGCACCGGCCGTCGGCGAGACCGTCTTCGAGACGGGCTTCGAAGCGGCCGAGGGGCGCGCGGCGTGGCGTTCAGCCGCCTTCGCCACATGGGACGCGGGTTTTGAAAGCGAGCACGCCCTGCGCGTCGCCGTCCCCGCGGAGGAGGCGAAGGGCGGGCACATGGTGTCGATGCCCCTCGACGTCGCGCGCTACCGCGGATGCAAGCTGCGCTTCACGTGCAAGGCGAAGGCCGACGGCGCTACGAAGCCTCCCGCGTCGTGGATGGGCGTCAAATACATGTTCCATGTCCAATCGAAGTCGCTCGGGCCGAGCTGGACGAACGAGAACAACGTCTTCGGGACGTTCGACTGGCGCACGCTCGAATTCGTCGTCGCCATTCCGTCCGATGCCGAGGACGGCGTCCTTTCGCTCGGCCTCCAGGACAGCGCGGGCACGGTGTGGTTCGACGATTTGCGCGTGACGGTCCTCAAGCCGGCGCGCCCGCCCCGGCCGCAACCGCCCGCGAATCCGCCGCCCGCGTTCAAAGGCCACGACTTGCCGCGGTTGCGCGGCGTGATGTCGCCGACCGCGTTCCGGGAGGAGGACATCCGAGTGCTCGGCCGCGAATGGAACGCCAACGTCATCCGCTGGCAGATCGTGCGCAACTGGGGGAAGTCCGGCACCGAGCGCGATCTCGCGGAATACGGGCGCTGGATCGACGCGAAGCTCGAGGAGCTCGACGCCGTGCTCGATTCCTGCCGGCGCCACGGCGTCAAGGTCGTGATCGACCTCCATTCGCCGCCCGGCGGCCGGTACGCGAACAACGACATGGCGATGTTCTTCGAGAAGCCGTATCAGGACTATTTTGTCGCGCTCTGGGAACGCATGGCGCGCCGCTTCAAGGGCCATCCTGCGGTGTGGGGCTACGATCTCGTCAACGAGCCCACGCAGACGAAGCCCTCGCCGGACGGCGTGGCGGACTGCATTGGCACGCAGGTGCTGGCCGCGCAGGCGATCCGCAAGATCGACCCTGCCACGCCCATATTCATCACCTCGGACCAGTGGGGTTCGGCTGGAGGCTTCCGCGATCTCGATCCCGTGCCGGTCTCGAACGTCGTCTACCAGGTCCACTTCTATTCGCCCCACGAGTATACGCACCAGGGCGTGAATGGCGAGTGGAAGTCCGTCGCGTATCCCGGCACGATCGCCGGCACGACGTGGAACGAGGCGCAAATTCGCGCCGCGCTCGAGCCCGTGCGGGAATTCCAGCTCGCGTACAACGCGCACATCTACGTGGGGGAGTTCAGCGCGGCGCGCTGGGCGCCCGGCGCCGCGGACTACCTGCGCGACTGCATCGCGGTCTTCGAGGACTACGGCTGGGACTGGACGTACCACGCCTACCGCGAATGGGACGGCTGGAGCCTCGAGCACGTCGGCGCCCCCAACGCCGGTCGCCGCGCCGACACGCCTTCCGACCGCTTCGAGCTTCTGAGGGGCTGGTTCAAGAAGAACGTCAAGCCTGCGCCTTGAGGCCGAACATGCGCTCCTTGAGGTCGAGGTAGAAGAGATAGTCCTCCTCCGGCACGTCGGGCGGGCAGCGGTGGTCGCAGAACGGAATGTAGCCGCCGCGTTCGACGTAGGGGACGAGCGAGTCGAGGTATTTGCGGATCGCCGCCCGCCCCGATGCGAGCTGGATCTTGTCGACGCCGCCCATGATGCGGAGCTGGCCGTCGTAGGCGTCGAGGAGTTCGCCGGGGTGCGCGCAGCCCATCACTTCGAAGGGGAAGAGGCAGTTGATGCCGCCTTCGAGGAGGCAGGGGAGGATCGGCCGCACGTCCCCGTCGCAGTCCGTGTACCAGAGCGCCACGCCGTGCGCGTCGAGCTTGCGGCGAATGCGCTTGTAGCGGGGCGTCACGACGTCTCGGAAGAAGTCGACGGTGACAAGGGGCCCGCTTTTGAAGCAGATGTCCTCCCAGCCGGAGGCGTAGTCGAACTGGAAGTGCGGCAGGAGCTGGTCCAGTGCGCGCTCGACGAGCTGGCAGCTCGTCTCGACCATGTCCTCGACCATGTCCGGGTAGTCGAAGCAGGCGTAGGCGAGGCCCTCGAAGGTCAGCATGTCGCGGATCTTGCCGATCATCGAACCGCAGTTGACGCCGAGCGGGTAGTCGCGGTCCGCGGGATGGCGGCGCTTAAGCGCCTCGACGTCGATCGTCCGCGCCGGGTCGTCGAGGCGGAAGCGCTCCTCCTTGACGCGCTTCCAGTCCTCGGGCGTGACGATGCTGGAGCGAAGAAAGTGCGGAATCGTGGCGTGGCCGGTGTTCTGCACTTCGCAGAGCACGCCGTCCTCGTTGAGCACGATGTCGCTTTCGGCGCGGTGCTCGACGACCTCGCGGCTGAAGCCGGGATGCATCCAGGTGCGGCCCCCCACGCATTCGATGCGGTCGAAGTTGAAGAACACGTCGGCTTCGGCGTTGTTCGCGATGCCGTGGTCCCGGAAGAGTTTCCAGGTGGTGAAGTTCTCGTCCCAGTAGCCGAATTCCATGTTGAACGTGCGGTCGAACGCGCCGCCGTTCATCTGCTTGAGGAAGCGCTCGCGTCCGGTCATGCGGCCGGGCCAGGCGTTGCGGATGGGGGTAATCGTTTTCATGGGTTTTCCTCCTAGTGCATGGACGCCTCGACGTCCACGATGCGGTCCCAGTCGGCGGTCTGGCGGATCGTCCCGCCGGGCGGAACGACGAGAAACTCGTCCGCGGCGTGCTCGCCGTGGAGGAGGGCGCGCAGCAGACGCAGATCGCCCGCCAGTTCGCGGTACTCGCGCCCCTCGTCGGCAGCGCGCTCCCGGCAGCTCGCGCGCGCGGCGTCGTCGGGGGTTCCGGGCATGCGGATGAAGTGGATGGGCTGGAGAACGCCGTCGAGACGCGGATGCATCGCGTCCCAGATGTACCGGGCGTCATCCTCGCCGTACTGCTCGACAAGGCGCTCCCAGCCGTCGCCGAGCATCAGCTCGCCGTCGTCGAAGAAATAGTCGCCGTTCTCGACGAAGCCGACGGAGCTGAAGGGGGTGCTCGGCATCGCGCCGAAGACGGTCTCGAAGCGCTTGCGGCTGCCGAGGAGGATGCCGGCGCAGTCGTGGCTGCGCGGCAGCACGAGCGGGACGCGGCCCGCCGTCAGGCCCGCCGTGGCGCAGCCGCAGAGCCCGTAGGCGAGCAACACGGCGTCCACTCCGCTCGCGGCGTCGATGCGCGCCTGGAGCTTCGCTCGCAACGCGGCGGGCCGTGCGTGCTCCCCCAGATCGAGGTAGTCGATGGCGAGGGCGTGCGGCGAGGTCGGCGCGAGCGCGTCGATCTCGTGGCGGAATACCTTGCAGGCGATCACGGAGTAATTCATGGGAGCAGCAGTCCGTCGATGAAGGCGTCCTCGAAGGAGGAAATCGTGTTGAGCGGGATTTCGCGCGGACGGTCGATCGTCGCCAGCAGCGTGGTCATGAAGCCCGGGTCGCAGGCCAGGCGCGCCGCGCCGGCGAGGCTCGTGTTGCCGACGATCTCGTAGTTGCGGTCCGGCAGCATCTGGATGGCGCGGGCGTTGTGCAGGTCGAGGTGGTGCGCAAAGCCGCCCGCGAGGTAGATCTTGCGCGCCGTGCCGCCGCCATGTGCTTCAAGCGTCTGGACGCCCGCCCACACCGCCGCCTTGGCCTTGAGGAGCTGCGCGACGTCCGCCTCGGTGACGACGACGCCCCCGACGATCGGGATCGCCTCGGCGGGCGGCGCGTAGCGGCCGACTTCGTTGATGCGCCCCGACGCGTGGTGAACGGCCAGGAAGTCCACGTAGCCCGAGCCGCAGACGCCGACGGGGGCGCGGGCGCCGATCGATGAAAACGAATCATCGGGGAAGACGTGGTCGATGGCGCCGTCCACCGCGCGGCAGCCACAGGCGAGCCCGGCGCCTTCGAAGGCGGGGCCGGCGGCCGCGGCCGCGCAGATGACGCCGTCCGCCGTGGCATAGATGATTTCGCAGTTCGTCCCGATGTCGATGAGCATCTCGCCGGGATGCAGGTCCATGATCGCCAGCCCCGCGGAAAGATCGCCGCCGACGTAGCCGCTGATCGCCGGGACGGTCGACACGCAACGCCCGCCGTAGAGGTCGCGCCGGTCGGGGAAGACGCGGGTGGGCGGGGTGAAGGGCAGAACGCCGATCGATGCGGGGTCGATGTGGTGAAAGAGGCAGCTCATCACCGTGTTGCCGGCGAGCGCGATGCGGTTGACGCCCGCGAGGCCGATCTCGTCGAGCAGCGCGCCGATGCCGTCCACGAGCATCCGGCTGAGCGTGTCGAGGTGGCCGGTGGAGGCGGCGTGGATGCGCGCGATGACGTTGTCGCCGAACACGTGCTGCGGGTTGTAGGCGCTGGCGCGGGCGACGACTTCGCCACGGAGAATTTTGACGGCGACGAGGGTCGTGGTGCCGACATCGACGGCTACGACGGGCTCGTCGAGGACGGGCAGGCCGTCGGACTCCCAGGCGGCGAGGATGTTGCCGCCGCCATGCGGGCGGGAGGATTCCGGAACCTCGACCTCGACCGTCTCCGAGACGATGCGCGCCTGGCAGGCGAGGACGGTGGCTGGGGCGGCGCGTTCGCGTCCCAGTACGGAGCAGGCGCCGGCGAGCAGCTTGACGCGGCAGCGGCCGCAGGTGCCGTTGCCGCCGCAGCGCAGGTCGAGGTCGCATCCGGCCTCGGCGAGGAGCCGGTCGAGGGATCGGGCGGGGTCTTGCTTGAGGACGAATTTCACCTCAGTACGTGCCGAGTTTGCGGCCCAGTTCGAGGAAGTAGCGGTAGGTGTCGTAGTCCGTGGATTCGGGAATCGAATGGTCCGAATGGAGGATGTAGCCGTAGTTGCGCTTGACGACTGGGATCTTGGCTTCGAGTTCGCGCCGGATGCCCTCGCGGTCGTTGCTCGCCACGGGGCGCACGTCGAGACCGCCCATCAGCGCGATCTTCTCTCCGTAGCGCTCGTAGATGCGCAGCATATCCATGCCGGCCTTGGCCTCCATGGCCTGGAGGCAGTCGATGCCCGATTCGATCATGCCCGGCAGGAGCGGCTCCACGAATCCGCAGGAGTGCATGACGACCGGCAGCCCTCGGGCGTGGGCGTAGGCGATCGTCTTCTTGTGCGCGGGCATGATCAGCTCGCGGTACATGTCGGGCGACATGAACGGGCGCCCCTTGAAGCCCATGTCCTCGTAGAACCAGATGCCGTCGGGCGCGCCGCAGCGGGAGAAGAGCGACTCCCAGAGCGCGATCATCAGTTCGGCGTACGTGTCGGCCATCTCGAGCACCCAGTCGGGGTCGAGGGCCATGCCCATGAGCAGATTTTCATGGCCGCAGATGGGGTGCATGGCTTCGAAGACGTTCACGCCGCTGGCGAAAAAGAAGCGGTCGGCCTTCGCCGCGGCGTCGCGCTGCCGCTTGTACTCGACCTCGTTGAACCGCGAGGTGTCGGGGCGAATGAACGGCTTGGCCTTTTCGTTCCAGTCCGCGCGGTCGTCGATGGCGTAGCCGATGTGCTCCGGCGTGCTGGCGTGGCGCTTGTGGACGCGCAACCGCGCGCCGTTGCCGTCGAGGTAGGTCGTCGTGTCCTCGTCTTCGCCGATCACGAGGTTCTTGAACATCGGATCGATGGCGAGGTTGAACGTCCAGTAGGTCGCGAGGTCGAACCCGAAATGGTCGTCGCAGGATTCCCCGGCGGGAATGCGGCCTGCGTCCTCCCAGTTCTTGCGGGTGAAGCTCCAGAACTCCTCGTGGGCGCCGATGCGATCCACGGACTGATGGCGGAGCTGGCGGGAGATGCGTTCCTTGCCGGTCATTGAGGCATCAGCCCAGGAGCTTGTCCAGCAGCTTGACGGCGCCGTTGGCGTCCTCGCTGTAGCCGTCCGCGCCGATCTCGTCGCAGTAGGCCTGGGTGATGGGCGCGCCGCCGATGATGACCTTGACGTTCCTGCCCTTGAAGTGGGCGACCACGTCTCGCATGTAGGGCATCGTCGTCGTCAGCAGCGAGCTGCAGGCCACGACCTGCGCGCCCTGGGCCACGCCTTCGTCGAACTTGGCGACGTCGCAGTTGACGCCGAGGTCGACGACATCGTAGCCGGCGCCTTTGACCATGATCGCCACGAGGTTCTTGCCAATGTCGTGGAGATCGCCCTTGACCGTGCCGATGGCGACCTTGCCCTTCGACTTGCGACCGCTGGCGGCGACGAGCGGCGCGATCAGCGCCAGACCGGACTGCATCGCGCGCGCCGCGATGAGCAGCTCGGGCACGTACGCCTCGTTGCGCGAGAACTTGTCTCCGATGTCCCGCATTGCGGGAATCATTCCGAGGTCGAGGATCTTGTTGACGTCCTCCTTCTCGGCGATGGCGGCGGTGACGATTGCGACGACGTCGGCGCGCTTCCCCTTGGTGATGGCGGTCTTGAGGGCTTCGAAGTCTGTCATGGTCTTGCTCCGGTTGGGTCGCGGTCTATCGGGCCGCGCGGGTTGGGTTGTGATTGTAGTCGCGACAGGCGTTGAAAAACGCGTCGAGATTGGCAGCGGGGGTGGCGGCGGGCACGTCGCAACCCGTGGAAAGCGCAAAGTTGGGGTACGCCGATGTGCGCCTGAGCAGGTCGGACGTGGCCGCGTAGACGGTCTCGGGCGACGCATGGGCGAGGACGCCGACAGGATCCACATTGCCCATCACGGGGACGTCGGGCGGAACCTGGCGCAGGATGTCGAGGATGTCCACCGCGTTGCCCACGTGCAGCGCGTCGGGTCCGGCGGCCAGCAACTGGGAGACCTGGTCGCGCGTGTTGCCGCAGTTGTGGAGCACCACGGTGAATCCCGGGCGCTTCAACGGGGCGATGATCCGCTGGAGATAGGGCGTCGCAAACGCCTTGCACATGGCCGGCGAGAGCAACCCCGCGGCAGGCTCCGCGATCACAAGGCCCGCGACGCCTGTCGCCTGGATCGCCTGCGCGTAGACGGTCAGAAACGCCGCCGCCTTGTCCAGCAGCGCATGGGCCAGTTCCGGCTCCGACGCCGCCAGCACCATTATCTCCGTCATGTCCGCAAGACGCCCGGCCAGCGAAAAGGGGCCGATCATCCCCCCGAAGACCGGACGGCCCAGACCCGCCGCGCTGCGCCGAGCGCAGTCCAGCGCCTCGCCCGTGCGCCCCTCGCCCACCTCCGGAACGCGCAGCCGGTCGATGGCCGCGCCGTCGGACGCGACTGCGCCCGACACCGTGGGTATCTCATGGTCTGAAAAGGCGATCCCGCAGCCAAATGCCTCGGCTTCCAGGGAAAGATCCATGAAGGTGACCATCACGTCCGCAGGGAACCGCTTCGCCAGAGCCTCGAGACACGCATACTGCCACGCCCCGCTCCGATAGACCCTTCCAGGCGCCAGTCCCGCCAACAACGCCCCGGGCGAGGCGAGGATCGGAATTGCTCTCCGTTGCCCACTCGCCAAGATGCTCGACACCCAAATTGATGTTTCAGACCGCATCGCCCAGACTCCTTGCAGAGCCACGTGTGCCCTGCCGAATCACGTGAAAACGACGCCATGATATCATATGCCACGGCACGTCCGCTTCCTGAAGGCTGGCTTTTTTTTGCTCTAAATTGTCATTTTCAGATTCCGAAGATATCGCCCAATTGGCTTGAGAAACACCTTCACCACCGGCCGATAAGGTCGGGAAACCCGTAGAGACCGTCTAACGACTTACGCCGCCGAACTTCGCTGCTACATCGAAAAGGCCATCGCAGCTATTGCGGCACCTTGATAGACAGAGTCGGCGACCTTAGCGGCTGACGTCGCCGACGAGGACGCGCGAAACGGTGCCGTCCTGCGCCTCGACGAGCAAGGCGCCCGTTGCGTCGACGCCGCGGCCGCGGCCCGCGACAGTTCCGCCGCCGGCTCCGGCGATCGACACCGGCTGTCCGGCCAGCGCGTCCAGCTCGTTCCAACGCGCGACGAGGGTCGCGGCGCCCTCCGCCTCCAGCGACGCCATCCAATGGCGCGCGCGCGCGATCCACGCGTCCAGCAGCGCGTCGCGGTCGTGGAGGCGTCCGGATTCCGCCGCGAGCGACGAAGCGGGATAGATCGGCCGTTCGGGCAGATCCTGCGGCAGGGTGTTGACATTGACACCGAGTCCGGCCACGACGACGGGCTCGGCGGCGGCGCCCGCCCCAAGCGACGCCTCGCAGAGGATGCCGGCGACTTTGCGGCCGCGGACGAGCACGTCGTTGGGCCATTTGAGCCCGGCGGGGAGGCCGGTGATCGCGCGGATCGCCTCGGCCGCCGCGACGCCGACGAGCAGCGTCAGCGGCGGGAGTTCGGCGACCGGGAGGCGCGGGCGCAGGACCATCGAGGCGTAGAGCCCGACGCCTGATGGCGAACGCCAGACGCGGCCGTTGCGGCCGCGACCGGCCGATTGCGTGTCCGCCACGACGACGGTGAACGCCGCCGCGCCTTCCGACGCGAGGCGCATCGCCTCGTCGTTCGTGGAGGGCAGCTCGTCGTGGCGGA